>JBNKDD010000086.1:0-19855 GCA_050288085.1 Anaerolineae bacterium | reverse complement strand
CTATATCTCACCCTGGGCAGGGTACACGCATTGTCGCCCACATCCCCTTATCAGATAGGAGTTAAAAAGTCGATGGAAAAGCTGCGCGTTTTATTGGTTGATGATCATGCTCTGTTCCGCCAGGGGGTCAAATCCCTGCTGGACTCGCGCCCTGATATCAAGGTGGTGGGAAGTGCAGGGGATGGCTATGAGGCCATCGCCCTGACACGGGAAACCGCCCCTGATGTGATCCTGATGGATATCGAAATGCCCGGCTGCGATGGATTGGAGGCAACTCGGCAGATTAAGCGTGAGTTTCCGAATATTAAGATCGTGGTTCTCACCGTGGTGGACAACGACAAGACCATTTTTGAAGCAGTTAAGAGCGGTGCCCAGGGATACCTGTTGAAGGATCTCGAAGCGTACCAGTTGTACGATATGCTGGAGGGCCTTCGGCAGGGCAGCGCCCCCCTCTCTGGTGAGATTGCAGCCCGAATTCTTGAGGAGTTCATGCGAGGGGAGTCAGTCAAAGGCCGGGGCGATCAGCCTCAGGATATCGAGCAGCTAACAGACCGGGAGCGTGATGTTCTTGAGTTATTGGTGACGGGTAGATCCAACACGGAAATCGCCGAAGAGTTGGTTGTGACCGAGAACACGGTCAAGACCCACCTGGCTAATATCCTGACAAAGCTGCACCTACGCAATCGTATCCAGGCCGCGGTATATGCTGTGAGCCAGGGATTGGTAAAGTCGCCTTACCCGCCTGAATAAGCACCCACAAATCCCCCAAGTGGGGGATATTGCTCATCCAACCGGATGAAATGGAGCGATTAAAAAATCGCTCTTTTTTTGTTCAAAAATCCCCCAGGCTAACGTTACGGGCGTCAGCCTAATAAAGTATGCTGATTCTAGCTCTAAATGAAGCGGGGATCATGAAGCGCATCTTTATTTACTCCAATCGTTCATTGTTCGGACAGGGCATCAAAAACCTGCTCGATGCAGAACCAAAACTAGATGTGGTCGGATGGGAAACCGAACTAGAAGAGGCCGTCAGGTGTGTCCAGAACTTGCAGCCTGATGTTGTTCTCATCCTCACTCAATGCTCATCCCCTCACGTCCTGTCAGATGGTCAGCGCTTCCTGAGAGCTGGAGTAGAAACCAAGATTGTTGAATTGAGCCTCGAAGATAGTAATGCCTATGTCTATCGCAGCGAACAGCAGCCTGTCCATGAGGTAAGTGAACTCATCCGAATCATTGAACAGTCTCTTAATTCACCCCGGCTGCTTAACGACACGGAGCAATCACAAGACCCAGAAAATAAGGATGAATAATGAAGGCTTGAATAAGATGCCTTCTAAAACTATCACACTCATTTAAAAGAGCTGAGGTAAATCAATTAGAGAGAAGGAGTTCGTTCATATGAGTGAAGAGAAGGAACAAAAGGGACTGTCACGCCGCGGTTTCCTGAAGGGAGCCGGTATCGGCGTGGCAGCAGCCTCAAGCGCCAGCTTGATGGTAGGCTGTGGCCCCCAGCAGAGCAGTGGTACACCAGAAGCCGAGGTCGCCGAGGGAGCAACCGCGGAGGTCACCTCCTGTGAACCTTCGTTTTTTACCCCCCCGCCTCCGATCCCGGCAGGAGAAATCACCGAGACAGTAACGGCGGATGTGGTGGTTATCGGCGCGGGCGTCTGCGGCCTGATGGCCGGACTGGCCGCCGCAGAAGAGGGAGCCAAGACCGTCATCCTTGAGAAGTCCGCCACCTTTAATGCTCGTGGTGGGCACAATGCAGCATTAGGCAGCAAGCTGCAAAAAGCCGAAGGAATCGATTACGACAAGCATGAAGTCGTCAGGAAACTGGTCAAATGGGGCGGTAATAAAGTTGACCAACGGCTGCTCTTTTTGTGGGCCAATAACTGCAATCAGGTTATAGACTACCTGATTGATATGGCCGAGGAAGAGGGCATCGAGGTTACCCTCTCTGGCAACGATATCCCGGATGCATACTATGCTGAACACAAGACCATCCACATGTTTGGTGGAATGGACGAGAAAATCCTTGCCGGAATGGTGGAGAAAGCCTACCTGGCACAGGGTGGCGAAATCCGCTATGAGACTCCTGCGGCCCAATTGATTCGTGAGGAAAGCGGGCATGTTACGGGTGTGATTGCCGGTGCAGAAGGCAGCTACACCCAGTTCAATGCTGATAAGGGTGTCATTCTGTGCACCGGAGATTACGGCAACGACCTGGAGATGGTGAAGTACTACAGTCCCAAGTCGCTGGATGTAGACATGAATGTCTATGCTCCCCCCGTCAACACAGGTGATGGGCATAAGATGGCAATGTGGATCGGAGCAGTCATGCAGGAAGATGCCCCGCACCCATCGGTGACCCACAACCTGGGCGGCCCGCCAATGTCCTCCCACCCCTTCCTCCGGGTGAACAAATTCGGCGATCGGTACGAGAACGAAGACGTGCCGATTCCCTATCTGTGCAACTCCATTCAATTACAGCCGGGGAATATTGCCTGGACGATATTTGACTCCTCCTGGCCAGAAGATGCACCCCATCTGGGTGTTAGCTTCAGCCGTTCACCGGTAGTTACCGATGACACCATCGCCCAGCTTGCAGATGCGGTCGAGAAGGGCACCCATGCGTTTAAGGCCGACACGATTGAAGAACTGGCCGAGAAAATTGGTGTTCCGGCGGAAGTCTTGACGGGAACTGTGGCAAGGTACAACGAACTGGTCGAGAAGGGCGAAGACCTCGATTTCGGTAAGTCTGCCGAGATGGTACTGCCCATCGACGAAGCGCCGTTCTACGCCGTCAAGAATCCAATTGCGCTGCTAGTCATATTAGGCGGCTTACAGGTGAATACCGATTTGCAGGTTCTGGATGCAGACGGTGCGGTAATCGAAGGACTTTACGCTGCCGGTGGTATGGTCGGTAACTGCTTCTCCAACGACTACCCGGTGCTCGTACCAGGCTTTACGCACAGCCGTGCCCTGACCTTTGGCCGTATCGCGGGGAAGAACGCGTCGGCCTAACCATCGTTTTGGGCAAGGTCTGAAATTTCTCCCCCCTCCGCCGTGTCCCCCAACAGGATCGGCGGAGGAGGTTAACGAAATGTGAAATTTAACAAGGAGTAAATAAGTCGATAGGTACGCGGCTTCTAGTAAAAGGCCGCGTATAAATAACATCGCAGTGAACTGAGACACTCCTGCTCTGCTGGATTCTCTGTTCGATTAAGGAGTTTGTCCGATGAGTAAAAAAGACGAAAAACAAGAGGTGTCCCGCCGTAATTTCCTGAAGGGAGCGGCTATCGGTATCACCGGAGTCGCTGGCAGCAGCATGCTAGCTGGCTGTGGCCCTCAGCAGGCAGCCAGCCCAACTCCAGAGGCAGAGGCAGCGGCAGATGCAGGGACAGGCAATGAAGTCGCGCAGGTGGCGGATTTTGAGAAGCCGCCCGAACCAATTCTTGCCGAAGAGATCACCGAGACCAAATCAGCCGACATTGTCGTACTTGGTGCCGGGATTTCGGGGTTATGTGCTGCCAACGCCGCCGCCGAAGCCGGAGCTTCGGTGATCCTCCTGGAAAAGAGAGAGACATTCACTTTCCACGGGATGGACAACGGCGTGATCGGCGACCGTGCCCATGCCGCAGAGGGGATCGAGGTTTCCAGAGATGAAGCCATAGCGGATATCATGCGCTTTGCCTGTTATCGTAACAACCCACGCCTGGTCTCTTTGTGGGCGAAGGAAAGCGGGCGCGTTATGGATCGCCTGCTGGATATGGCCGATGAAGAGGGCCTGACCTATGCAGTTGACAATGACATCAAGGAACACTGGCCCTACAAGGAATTTGCCACTTCAATCCAGTTCCAACCAGCCCGGCAGGGTTCTCTGATCCCGATGCTGGAAAAGAATGCTAAGGCGGCTGGCGTTGAGATTCTCTACGAGACTCCCGCTGCTCAACTGGTGAAAGACGGCAGCGGACGGATCACCGGCGTGATCGGTAAGACGGCGGATGGATACGTCCAGGTCGATGCGGCCAAGGGTGTGATCATCTGCACCGGCGGCTACGGCAGCAACAAGGAAATGCTAGGCAAGTACGCTCCCCGCGCTCTTAACATCGTCAACAACCAATACTCCGAAGGAAGCAATACCGGTGACGGGATCCTGATGGGTATGTGGGTTGGCGGCGTCAAACAGGATACCTCCTGCCCGATGCTGTGGGATGGTCATATCCCCGGTGTTGGTGGCATGCACATGACGCTTGCCCGCCAGCCCTGGCTGTATGTCAACATCCTGGGTGAACGCTACGCCAATGAAGACGCTCCGTTTGGTTACACCTCTAACCAGGACATCAAACAGCCCACCAGTATGAAGTGGGCTGTCTGGGATGGCAAGTGGGAAGACGACGTTATGCAACTTCACGGCACTGTGTGTGAAGCGATGCACCCGCCTTTCTGGACGGAAGATAGCTACAAGGATTACATGGACAAGGGTGTGATCATTGAGGCCGACACCCTCGAAGAACTGGCCGAGAAGATGGAAGTTCCCGTGGATGCCTTCCTGGCAACTGTCGAGCGTTACAACGAACTGTACGAGATGGGTGAGGACGAAGACTTCGGCAAGGATCCCGCCAAACTGACCTCTATCGTTCAGGCACCCTTTGGTGCAGCGAAGGTTGGTACCGGCATCCTGGTGACCTGTGACGGCCTGCGGATCAACACGAACCTGCAGGTTCTGAATGCTGAGGGCGAACCGATCCCCGGCTTGTATGCCGCGGGCAACGCCTCCGGCGACTTTTTCGCGAACGACTATCCGATTGACACTCACGGTCTCAGCCACGGTCGTGCACTGACCTTTGGTTGGCTGGCCGGTGAGTCAGCCGCCAAGGCTTAGGACATCTTAAGTACCGTTCTAAATTTGTTGAATAGTTAAAGAGTGGGAACTCGTAAAGAGTTCCCGCTCCTTAAGATGGCCTAATCAGATAAAAAACAGGTGTTGATATGCACGGAAGACTTTCAATGCAAACAAACTACGGGTGGAAGATAAGATTATGAGACGACGTGGCTTATGGGTCTTATTGTTCACCATGTTCCTGGCGGCCTGCTCAGGCAAGAACGATAGCGCGGTCAGCTACCAACCTGACCGGTCTGTCGAGATCGAGGAGTGGGCTGAACGCTACCCTGTACAGTATGAAGAATGGGCAGCCTCACAACACGGTCAGGCCTACCTGGATGGCAATGAAGATGCCCCCGACTGTACAGATTGCCATGAGGACCCGGAAACGGGCGAAATAAAAACCGCCGCTTTCCGGCTAGATATACCGAATCGCTGTGCCCGCTGCCACAGCGACGAAACCAAGATGAGCCAATACGATATGCCCGCCGATGTCTATGATACCTATTTGGCTGACTATCATGGCACTACCATCAAGTATTATCGGGATACTGCGCCGGACACCCGGCGTTATGAAGCCGTTTGCAGCGATTGTCACGGCAGTCACGGAATATACGGGCCGGAGGAAACTGCCTCAACAGTTTCTGCCGATAACCTGCTGTCAACTTGCCAGACGTGTCATCACGACGCATCGGCTAACTTTACGACGGCTTTTGGACATTATCGCCCGGCACGTACCCCGGCCTCATCGCTTGAATCACCACTGATATTCTGGGTAAAGCTTTTCTACCAGGTACTCATCCCGGTGATCCTCCTCTCGATGATCGGCTACATTGTGCTCGACCTCCGTCATAGCAGGGCACAAAAAAGGACAGACCATGACAAGTAGAACCATCGATACATACACCAGATTCGACCTCAGCCAGCGTATACAGCATATCCTGTTGATTATTTCTATGGTCATGCTTGCGTTGACGGGCCTGCCCCAGACATTTGTCAAAACGAAGGTGGCACAGGTGATCCTGTCCATCATGGGCGGGCTTGACGGGGCCCGTATGATCCATCACATGTTTGGCGTCCTGCTGGGCACGGTCTTTATATACCACGTTATCAGCGTCGTGATTGACCTGATCTTCACCCGATCTCGGTTGATGCTGCCGTCCCTACAGGACGCGAAGGATGCGGCCCAGTCAACGGGCTATTTGCTGGGTAAGCAAGCCGAACCGCCCCGGTACGATCGCTTTGACTTTCGTCAAAAACTGGAATACTGGGCCCTGATCTGGGGAACGGTGCTGATGGGCTTAACCGGGCTGATTTTGATGTTTCCCCTGTGGGTAACCGAGCGTCTCCCCGGTGTGGTGGTCTATGCCGCGAAAGCCGCTCATGGCCTGGAAGCTGTCCTGGCTGTAGCCTCGATCATCACCTGGCATATGTACAACACTCACTTTGCCGGAGGCCGGTGGCGGTTAGATACCACCATCTTCACGGGGAAGATCTCAGAGCAGCGAATGATGGAAGAACATCCGCTGGAGTTCCAACGTCTGCGCGGCGAGGGCCAAGAGACATCAAGTGGCAGCGGCGCTGAAGAAGAATGAGGTCATTATGAGCGAAGAAACATCTAAGCCAAAGAAAAAATTCATCTTGCCGAATGCCCTCAAAATAGGCACTGCTGTCGTGTTACTGCTGGCAATGCTGCTGGCGATGGGAACGGTAGGGGTTAAGGACAGCCGCAAGAATCCCCGCTACTGCGCGACCTGCCACGCGGATCCGTATTATAATGGCTGGGTTGAGACCAACTCGTATCAGATGGCACACTACCACGCCGAAGCAGGGATTTCCTGCCAGAGCTGCCATGACCGCACTCTGGAGGAGTCACTCTCAGAGTGGAAAGCCTACGTGGTTGGCTATGAGGTTCCGCTGCGCGAGCGCGAGATGGAAATGGAATTCTGCTTCACCTGCCATGGCAGTTATGCGGAGGTGATCGCCCAGACAACCCCTGAGATTACGGGATTCGAACGCAACCCGCACGAGGGGCACTGGGGCGAGTTGGAATGCCAGACCTGTCACAAAGCGCACAGGGAGTCAGAGGATTACTGTTCAAGTTGTCATAACCCGGTCACAGATGATCCGGGTTGGATAAAGCCCTCTGGGGACAGTTAAAACGAAAAATGCACGTTTAGGAGCGGCCAGGCCGCGACGAGGAGAAAAATCAATGTTTCAACAACTTGGCCCAATGGAACTGGTCATCATCCTGGTGATCGTCATGCTTTTGTTCGGAGTAGGGCGAGTGGGAAAGATTGGCCGGGAGCTAGGCACGGCTGTCAGCGAGTTCCGAAAAGGGATGCGTGATGATGGCATGGATGAGGCAGTCAAATCATCAGAATAAGAAGCCTCACGCAAACTGTCCCCCTTGATGCTGGCCCAATAAGGGGGACAACCCTCCTCAATCAAGAGGCTTTCCTAACCTCGCCAAGTGGCGGGGCTTTTTTATGCAGCTTCCTTCAAGCTGCCTTCACCTGAAGCTCGATATGCAATCCGTCCATATCTGGTAAAATATGTTTTACTTTTGGCCGGGTAAGCGCAGAGATTACCCCCACTTATGGTGAAAGTTGCTTTTCGTGGATATTTGTCGGGGGTCACGATTTCTTGCAATTAGCATCACTATAGACCCCAACGATATACAGATTTTGGGCCTGGGTGCACAATGGATATTTCACCTTTGACCTTGCATGACCAAGATGAATGGGCCTCTCTTTTGTCGGCAGCTTTCGACCGCTCTCATGCGGAAATGGCAGATGTTCTTGATCGGTTACACGCTGCTTTTCCCATATTGGCCTGGGGTGCCTGGGATGGGCCTGTGCTGGCTGCTCAGTACAGCAGCTTGCTGACCGAACTATATATTCCCAGCACTCATGCCCCTGGAATGGTGGGAATGTGTGTTAACATGGCAACCCACCCGGATTATCGTGGTCAGGGCCTGATCAAACAGGTTGCCCGCCCGGTGTATGAGGAACTGGCAGCGCGTGGAGGTGTGGCCGGGGTGGGATTTTCCAATGCTGCTGGGGTGCGCGTTGATCGTCACAGCCGGAGTTATGGCTATCATGTGGTGGGCCGGATGCAGCCCCAATTAGCAGTGCTGCTCCGTGCGCCACGGGTCCCGCCGCTGCAACTGACAGATAAGTGGCCCACTCTATCTTTTCCGCTGCCTGTTCGTGAAAGTATCCATTTTGTGCCGACCGCAGTCTGGCTTCGTTATCGCTTCGTCGACCACCCTCAACGGGCCTATCATTTTGCCCCCTGGATTCAGGATGGGCAGACCTATGGTGTGATCGCTTACCGGCTGCTGCCTGGACGGTATGGAATCGGGGCAGCTCTGTTAGCTGCCTACAGCCCTGACCCCGCCGAACTGGTTATACGCTGGGCACAGACTATGTGGGATTCCGGCGTGCGGATGATCTATTTGCTGACCACACCGGGGTCGCCCTGGACAGGACTCCTCCGTCGGGTGGCACTGATGCTGCCCCTGCCTGCTTCGCGTCATCCCTATTTCTTGACAGTCAAGCCACTATGTGAAGACGTATCCGCGACACTCCTTGATTTTGGACGCTGGGACTGCCTGGGAGGGGACATTCTATGACTCGCCTGTTAGATGGATTAACTGTGCTTGACTTCACCCGGGTGTACAGCGGCCCCTATGCAACCTTATTGCTGGCCGATCTCGGAGCACGTGTGATCAAAGTTGAACACCCTGATGGGGGCGATGACAGCCGCAGCTTTGGCCCCTTGTTGGGAAAGACCAGCGGTTACTTTGAGATGCTGAACCGGGGAAAAGAGTCTGTCGCCCTGGATTTTAGGCAGCCTGAGAGCCAGGCTATTTTACAGCGTATGGCCGCTCGTGTTGATGTTCTGATTGAAAATGCGCGGCCAGGCGTGATGACACGCTATGGGCTGGATTACGCCACACTTCAGGCAGATTGCCCGCATCTGGTTTATGCGAGTATCAGTGGCTTTGGGCAGAACGGGCCGGATTCTCAACTCCCATGCTACGATATTGTGGCGCAGGCCTGCGGCGGTTTGATGAGCCTGACCGGACCTTCCGATCAGCCTATGAAAACCGGCCCGGCCATTGCTGATGCCATCGCGGGATTGACGGCAGCAACGGGATTGTTGGCGGCACTATGGCGTCAGGCTCACACCGGCCAGGGGGCTTACATCGATGTGTCTATGGTCGAAGCCTTGTTTGCCTGCCTTGAGAATGCACTGGTCACCTACAGCGCTACCGGTAAAGTTCCCTCACGGCAGGGTAACATCGATAACGTGATCGCTCCATTTGACAGCTTTGAGGCGATGGATGGAATGATCGTGATCGGGGTAGGCAGCGATCAGCTATGGGATCGGTTAGCGCGGTTGGTGGGGAACGGATTAGCGGCTAACAAACGTTTTGCCACCAACGAGGGCCGTTTGGCTCACTACGACGAACTCCGCCCCCTGCTAGCGGAGTGGTGCGCGGATCAACCGGCTGCTGACTTGTTGGATGATCTCCAAACTGCCGGAATCCCATCCGGGCTGGTTCGTTCAATTGACGATCTGGCCTCTGACCCCCACCTTGAAGCACGCGGGATGCTAGCTCATCTCCGGCTGGACAATGGCACATCATTAATGGTACCTGGTTCCCCGATTCACGTTGACGATACTCGACCGCCCATCCGACGAGCGCCACGTCTAGGCGAACACACCGAAGCTATTCTGCACGAGTTTGGCTACCGGTAATCACCGTAAACCCAGTTTACGGCAGAGACGCGCCAAATCTTCCTGTTCTTCGGCGGTAAGGACGCTCATCTCGTTAACAATCCCCTGGACATGCCGGTAAAAAACCGGCTAACAATTCCTGACCGGCCTCTGAAATACAGACTTCCATATAAGCTTCGTTCATGCCCAGGGCAGAGGCATAGAACAGATTCACATATTCTTTCACCATCCGGCGCGTGCTAAAGGCGGGAGCCACGCTCTTAATAGCAGTCTTGCTGACCTTCACAAAAGCGTGGGGCACGCCGTCGTCCGAGCGTTCATAGTACATAGGAATAACCTGTTCTTCCAGCAGTCGATAGAGGGCGTCAGCGTCGGTGGCCTTGTGGTCACCCTGGACATCCTCGCTGCCAAAGGCCCAACCATTCTTACCATCGTAGCCTTCGAGCCACCAGGCTCATGTAGACGCCACTCTATCAGACCACCCCTCCCTTTTTTCTGGCCTGAAAAAGCAACATAACAACATTGAGCAGCTCACTCACATAAAATCGCTAGAGGGTGCAACCCTCCCCGATGGCACGAAGTTGCCCAGTCAAACCTGGAAAGAGCGTCAGGACGGAATACCCGACACCTGGAGAGAAGCCTTCGAGGTGTGGTGCAAGACCGTTCCCGTTGACGAAAAGGGCTTCATCGTCGTAGGTGACTAACCACATCACGGTTTGGGGAGCGAGGAGAGACTGTATTTGACAACGACTCTTGGGTTGTCAAATACAGTATGGATTCCTTCTTGACGCATTGTCCAAAATCCTATAAACTTACTTAGTAAGGTAAATTAACTTACTAACTCCCCACCCACTCACGTTGTTAGGATAGTTCAAGAATGAAAAAAGCTACCCGGCAAAAAACCAAGCAACATAACACCCTGCTCGTATTGAAAACACTCTACAATGGGGAGAATTTGAGCCGGGCGGATGTTGCTCGAATAACCAGCTTAACTCGCCCCACTGTATCGACTATCGTATCGGAACTGATTGACGATGGGCTGGTTGCGGAGATTGCCGTTGGGCCTTCAGCGGGGGGGAAACCGCCGATCCTACTGGGTGTGGTAGATAGTGGCCGTCACCTTATCGGCATTGACTTGGCAAACAGCGAGTTTCGGGGGGCTATCACCAATCTGCGTGGTGAAATCCTGAATCGCATCAACCTGCCGGTCAACGGCTGCAATGGCGAATGCGCTTTAGAGCTCGTATATAGCCTGATTGACGAACTGCTTGACGCAGCCATCAGCCCCATTTTGGGGATTGGCATTGGCTCACCGGGATTGATGAATACAGAAGACGGGATCGTCCGGACGGCTGTCAACCTTGATTGGCATGACCTACCTCTCGGTGATTTACTGGAAGAACGCTACGACCTCCCAGTATACATCGCCAACGATTGCCAGGTCGCTGCTATTGCAGAACTGACCTTTGGTGGCAGCAAAACCGCTTCGAATCTGATGCTGATCAAAATTGGGCGGGGGATCGGTGCGGGCATCATATTTAACCGGCAGTTGTTCTACGGTGATGGTTTTGGGGCAGGTGAGATCGGGCATATAGAGATTGTAGAGAATGGCGAGCCATGCCTGTGTGGCCGCTACGGTTGTCTTGAAACACTGGCAAGCAGCCAATATCTTGCCCAGCGGGTGCACAAATTAGCCAGCACCGACCCAGAGGCAAAAATTCACCAGTTTATCGATACGCTAGATGATATAAATACCAACACAATCTGGCAATCCTATCAAGCTGGAGACCCGGCCATCGCCACGATTATCCATGAAATTGGCTTGACGGTGGGTAAAGCAATGAAGCATGTTGTCGGCGCATTGAATATCCACCGGTTTGTTATGGCGGGCAGCCTGGCCCGGTTTGGAAAAGAGTTGACCGATCCTATTCAGGAACAGATGAACAAGGGTATTCTTTCCGGCCTATTCCCCGAAATCCACCTCGAAGTCTCTGAACTTGGTGATGACATTGTCATACTGGGTGCCGCTGCAATGCTTCTCAACCGTGAACTTGGTCTGACCTGACAAAGGAATAGACAGTGAAATTAGCGCTTCAAAATAAACTTAAGCCACCCCTTGATCCAGATTTTATCCCGGCCAAGTTGGCTCGTCAGACTTTCGAACAGGATGTTATCGCCTCTGGCGTTGGTATTCCCCTTATTTTAGGCTTTGAGCGATCTGATGGGGCCACATCTCGAATCGAAACCGTGGTTTTTCCTGACAATCATCCGCGGGCTGCTGACAATCTATATCATTGCGAACGGCTGGTAAAGTTTCTCCTCTGGCAGCGTGGTGGCTGGAAAGTCACTGTTGGGGGGCCTGAAAGTATCGGCAATCACATTAAGCGCCTGTATGCACCTGATGGGGAACGGGCTTTTGATTATAACTTTATGGGTGAGAGAGTCTACGAGCAAACTTTTACCGTTGTTACCTGTGACCCCTCAGAGGTGCCGCCTGCTCGTGAGCGTCAACAGTCATTGGGACGGCACATGGACGGCTGCCGTATCGGCTTCGATCTTGGCGCGTCGGACTTGAAGGTATCAGCCGTGATCGATGGTGAAGCAGTCTTTAGCACAGAGATCGAGTGGGAGCCGCGCAAGCAGACCGATCCGCAGTACCATAAAGATCGGATCATGGAGGCGCTCAGGTTGGCTGCCTCCAAAATGCCCCGCGTCGATGCCATCGGTGGCAGTTCTGCCGGGGTCTATGTCAATAACCGCCCCATGATCGCTTCATTGTTCCGGGGTATTCCTGAGCAGAGTTTTAGCGCGGTCAGGAATATGTTCCTGGAGATTCGAGACACCTTTGGCGTTCCCTTAGAAATTGTCAATGATGGCGAAGTAACGGCCCTGGCAGGCTCCATGTCACTTGAAGATAACGGCGTTCTCGGTATTGCCCTCGGATCGAGTGAAGCGGCAGGCTATGTAACCTCCACCGGCAACATTACGGACTGGTTGAATGAGTTGGCCTTCGCACCGGTTGATTACAACCCGAACGCCCCAATCGACGAATGGTCCGGCGACCGAGGGGTAGGGGCAGTCTACTTCTCTCAACAATGTGTTTTCCGGTTGAGCCCCAGAGCTGGCATTGAGATTCCCCAGAATATCACAAACGCGAGGAAGTTGGAGTTTGTCCAGGAGAAACTTGAGGCCGGTCATCAGGGCGCTGAACAAATCTGGCAGAGCATGGGCGTTTACATGGGCTATACCATCGCTCACTATGCCGATTTCTACGACTTGAATCACGTGTTGATTTTAGGGCGCTGCACATCCGGGCACGGCGGACACCTCATTCTTGAGGGAGCCAGGGAAGTATTATCTGCGGAGTTCCCCGAACTGCTCGACCAGATCAACATCCGACTTCCCGATGAAAAAAGTCGCCGGGTGGGCCAGTCAATTGCGGCGGCAAGTCTACCCGAACTCATTTAAAGGATGAAGAAAGCTATGCAATTCTCATTGGGCACCGCCCAAATTTATGTTCCCGATGGCCTTTCTGAGAAAGAAGCCTTAACGCGGACCACCCATATGGGCATTGCCGCCCACCAGGACGATCTGGAAATTATGGCGATTGATGGCATTCTCCAATGCTTTCAACTTCCAGATAAATGGTTTTCTGGTGTAATTGTCACCAATGGCAGCGGTTCGCCGCGGGATGATCTATACAAAGATTACACTGACGAAGCGATGCGTCAGATCCGGATGGAGGAACAAAAGAAGGCTGCGCTTGTAGGCGGTTATGCCGCACAGATATTACTTGATCACCCCAGTTCGGTCATCAAAGACAGTACCAATAAAGACCCGGTTGAAGATATCAAACTATTAGTGCAGACAGCCCGGCCTGGCGTGATATACACCCATAATCTCGCCGATAAGCATCCATCCCATGTGGCCGTCGTGCTGCGAGTCATCGAAGCTATCCGCCGCTTACCTGAAGATCAACGCCCTCAGAAATTATACGGCTGTGAGGTCTGGCGAAATCTGGACTGGCTGCCGGATGATCTCAAAGTTCCTTTTGATTGTTCGGCACGAGAGAGTCTTCAGATGGCCTTGCTGGGCGTTTTTGACTCCCAGATATGTGGAGGAAAACGGTATGACCTGGCTACGATGGGCCGTAGGAGAGCTAATGCGACCTACTTCGCATCACATGGCGTGGATACAGCTACCGGCCTTACCTTTGCGATGGATCTCACACCGCTGATTGAGGACACCACAAAGGATATCCTGGCCTTTACGCAGGAGCAGATCAACCGGTTCTCTCAGGATGTACAAAAGTTAATCACCGATATGTCATGAAATCGCCCTTTATTCGCGAGTATAGAAAGGAGAGAAAGAGAAGAAGAAAAGAACGTTAATGTGGCTGCCGATAACCACATATGAAAGAGGGCGGAGACTCCTTTGGAACCATCTCTATGCAACAGACCTGGTACTCGGAGCCCCACGCCGCAGTTCAATATTACTGTGAGGAGACTAATATGACTAGGAAAAGGCTGTTCGTGCTTGCTTTGCTGGCTTTGCTAATTCTGGCTTTCGTAGCCTGTGGTAGCCCTGCGCCAACCGAAGAAGCAGAGACAGAAGAAGAAGCGCCAGCAGTAGAAGAAGAGATGCCGGCGGCTGATGTGTCCGGCGAGATCACGATTGGCTCGTGGCGGGTTGACGACGTCGCCGCCTGGGATGCGATCATCGCGGCCTTCAACGAAGAATACCCCAACATCGAAGTGACCTTCGACCCGACCAACCCGCCGGAGTACAACGCCACCCTCCGCACCCAGTTGGAAGGTGGGACAGCCTGGGACGTGTTCTTCACCCGTTCCTATGCAACCACCCGCCAGCTCTATGAAGAGGGCTACGTTGAGGCGCTGGACGACCTGCCGGGGATGGACAACTTCACGGCAGAGGCACAGGCTCCCTGGGCGACCGACGACGGTATCCCCTACAGTGTGCCGCTGATCGCCGTTTCGCACGGTATCTACTACAATCAAGCTATCTTTGATGAACTCGGCCTGTCGATCCCGGAGACCTGGGAAGAGCTGATTGCCGATGCCCAGATCATCCAGGATGCGGGATATGAACCCTTTGCCAATGCATCCGGCGACGAATGGACGATGGCGGAGATCGTGTTCATGAACCTGGCTCCCAACTACATCGGTGGGCATGAAGGCCGGTTAGCCTACCTGAACGGCGAGCGCTGCTTCAATGACGAGCACGTGGTTGCCGCTTTCCAGGCAGTAGCCGATATCGGCCCGTACCTGCCTGAAGGCCAGGAAGCCCTGACCTACTACGACAGCCAGCAGCTCTTCCTGCTGGGTGAGGCAGCGATGTGGTTTGGCGGCTCCTGGGATATCCCCTTCTTCGAGTCAGAAGAACCGGAATTCGATTGGAGTGTATTCGCTGTTCCTGCCCCCGAAGGTCAGGACGAAGAATATGTGACCTTCCACATGGATGCAGGCATGGGCCTGAACGCTGCCTCTGAGAACAAGGAAGCGGCCCGCGTCTTCCTGCAATGGCTGACCACTCAGGAATTTGCTACCGTTCTGGGCAATGAGCTCCCCGGCTTCTTCCCAATTCACAGCCAGGCCCCGGTGCTGACCAACGAACACGCCAAGACTTTCCTCGCGCTGAACGACGGGCGCGGCCTGGATGTACGTTGGGCCTGGGAAGGTCTGCTTGACGGTGAGCCGAACGGCTACAACCTGATGCAGGATGGTACAATCGCAGTTGCGGCTGGCACCATGACCCCAGAGGAAGCGGCTCAAGCGCTGCAAGATGGCCTGGCAGAATGGTTTGCCCCGGCCCAGACCTGCAGCGAGTAAAGCTAACGTTCTTCGAGGAAGTTTTTTGTAAGAACTTTCCGTCAATCACTTAACAAATACAAGGGTGCGTAATGCACCCTTGTATTTAAAAGTGCACCTTCAGGAGAGAAGCATGGAACAAAAAGCACGTGTAAAAGTATCCAGGCAGCAGCGCCGACAGCGTTGGACATGGTTTCTGTTTATCGCGCCTGCCCTGGTGATCTATATCTGGTTTATGGCCTTCCCCCTTGTTAACTCCATGCGTCTCAGTCTTTATACCGGCGAAGGCTTAACACCAGAGCGTTTTGTCGGTCTGGCTAACTATCGTGAGCTGTTCACAGATACCCTCTGGCATGAGCGATGGTTGAATGCCCTGAAAAACACCTTTATCTTCTTTGGCATTCACATGCTGATCCAGAACACTCTGGGACTGCTTTTTGCTGCCCTGCTGTCTTCTCCGATTAAAGGGCGGAATATCTACCGGACGATCATTTTCATCCCGGTGACACTTTCTACATTGGTCGTGGGTTTTCTCTGGTCATTGCTCTTAAATCCACGCTGGGGGATCATCAACCAGACATTGGTGGCAGTCGGATTAGAGTCCTGGGCACTGCCCTGGTTAGGTGATCCAAACTTTGCCCTGATCGTGATTTCCCTGGCTTCCGTCTGGCAGTGGGTCGGGATGCCAACCATGCTGTTTATGGCGGGCTTACTCTCTATTCCTGATGACATCATTGAAGCGGCACTGGTTGATGGGGCTTCTCCCTGGAAGTCTTTCTGGCGAGTCAAATTCCCCCTATTGATGCCTACTATCGGCATTGTCTCCGTGTTGACCTTCGTTGGTAACTTCAATGCTTTTGACATTGTTTTCGCGATGGCAAGTTCTCGTGGAGAGCCGAATTATGCCAGCGATATTCTGGGGACATTCTTTTATCGGACGGCCATCGCCGGGGAGCATCCTGTTGCTGAACCGAATATGGGGGTAGGGGCAGCAGTTGCGACCCTCACCTTCTCTATCCTTCTTGTTGGTGTATCGATCTGGCTGTTTTATTCACGCCAACATGAACATGAAATGTAGGAGTTAGGGCAATGCATCAACAGTCGAAAGCTGCCACATTCTTTACACACGCAATATTGATCTTCTGGTCTTTTATTGTCCTGTTCCCGTTGTGGACAATGCTGGTTAACTCTCTCAAACCCAAGCGGGAAATTTTCCGCCATCCCTACAGCTTACCCAATCCAATCACGTTTGAAGGCTATCAGAGCGCCTGGGTAGATGGGCGATTTGACCTCTATTTCAAGAACAGCCTGATCGTGACGCTGGTGTCCTTAGGGGTAATGCTCTTTTTTGCCTCGATGGCGGCCTATGCTTTAGCCAACTGGAGATCCCGTCTTTCGGATTTCATCTACCTGTTCTTTGTCGCTGGCCTGATGATCCCGATCCGCCTGGGCACGATCAACATCTTCCAGATCATTTTGAAGCTGGGGCTAAATGACTCGATCTGGGGTCTGGTACCGGTCTATATCGCGATGAGCTTGCCGACTTCCACCTTTATTCTGACGCCTTTTATCCGCACCATTCCACGAGACCTGTTTGAGGCGGCCCGTGTGGATGGTGCATCGGAGTGGCGGATTTACTCTTCGATTATTTTGCCCATCATCAGACCGGCGATGGCGACGGCCTTTCTCGCGAACCTGATCCCGGTGTGGAATGATCTGTGGTTCCCGCTGATCTTTATCCGCGAGCAATCGGCCCGCACCGTACCCTATGGGGTTTCTTTGCTCTTTGGGCAGTATCAGACCGACTGGAATCGCATCTTGAGTACCCTTTCGTTGGCGGCAATCCCGGTGCTAATTATGTATCTCTTGATGGCCCGACAGTTCATAAAAGGGTTAACGGCTGGAGCAGTGAAAGGCTGATCAGATCATGAATGGGCGTGAACGTATCGCACTCGCAATGCAGCATAAAGCCCCGGACCGGGTGCCGGTCATGTGCCAACTCGCACTGGGGCATTACTTTCTCAACACGGATATACCGCCTCATAAAATATGGTTTACCAGTGAGGGGTTTGCCGAGGCTCTGATTCAACTCCAACGCCGTTATCACTTCGACGGCATTCTGATCAACTTACCCGGTCGACCTGCTGACTTCCTGGACGATCTGGTATCCGTTGAAGAAACGCGGGAGGGAGAATTATTGACCTGGGCCAATGGTGATAAAACCCTGGTTCCCTGGGATGATAGCCCGATCCATATGCCTGCCGGTGATTTGGGACTGCCTCGCGCTGACTTTGAGCAGATCGATCCCGAAAACCTGGACGGCCTTGATGACATTACCGGCTATGTATGGAATATCTACCATGTTCCCTGGATAGCTGGAAAGGAAAAACCCGGCCCGTTTGCCGAAGTCCCTCCGTACTTCTACCGGACGATTGATCTGGTTAAGGAAAAGAGCCAGGGAGAAGTCTCTATTCATGGCGAAGTTTTCTCGCCCTTCACCCATTTCATGGAGTTGATCGGTTACGAGAATGCGCTGCTGGCTCTACTGGAAGACCCGGCCAAAGCTCATGCTCTATTGGAACGATTCACAACGGCGGCGATCACCTGGGGAGTTGCGCAGGCCAAACATGGTGTGGATGCTGTGCTCATTTCGTCAGCTTTTGCAGGCGGCCCGCTGCTCTCTCCCCGGATGTATGAACAGTTTGTTCTCCCCTACGAAAAACAGCTCGTTGACGCCGTCAAAGCCACCGGCACCGTTGTTTATACTCATACCTGCGGCAGTATCGGTGACCGGCTGGAGCTGATGGTTCAGACCGGAACCATGGGGATTGATACGCTTGACCCGCCGCCGCTGGGTAATTCCGATCTGGAAACTGCTAAATCACAGATCGGTGACCGGGTGTTCATCAAGGGGAACATGAACGCGGTGGCGCTGTTACAATATAAGGAAAAAGAAGATGTCATCGCCCACGCAACCGACCGTATTCTGGTTGGAAAACCGGGCGGCGGTTATATCTTGAGTACGGCTTGCTCGGTATCTCCCAAGATGCAGCCCTGGAAATTAGAACTGCTCACACCGTTAAGTGATGACATTGGACAGTATTCGTAGGATAGGAATCTATGACTCTCATTCATGAAATGCATGAACAACCGGAAGTGCTAAACACACTGCTTGATTCGCAGGCAGGCACGGTCAATCAGATCGCCGAAGCAATCCGCCAGAAGAGACCATCATTTGTCTATCTGGCTGCTCGTGGCAGTTCAGACAATGCTGGCATCTATGCCAAATACCTTTTAGGTAGCTTCGTCGGATTGCCTGTGGCAATGGCAACGCCCTCACTTTTTACCCTGTATGACCGTCAATTGACCCTCAAAGATGGCCTCATTCTGGGAATTTCCCAATCCGGTGAATCCCCTGATATCGTCAAGGTGCTGGAAGAAGGTCGTCAGCAGGGAGCTCTGACTGCGGCGATCACCAATGTAACCGATTCACCGTTGGCCCAGAGCGCTGACTTCGTATTGGATATCTGCGCCGGTCAGGAAAAAGCGGTGGCAGCCACCAAGACCTATACAGCCTCACTGATGGCAATAGCGATGCTCGTGGCGGCGCTGTCAGATCACCCTGCTATGTATGATGAATTATCAAAAATCCCCACCGCTGTCCAAATGGCGTTGGATGTGGAAGATAGGGTGGCTCGTGCAACTGAGCGCTTCCGGTATATGGAGCACTGTGTCGTGCTGGGGCGGGGATACAATTATGCCACGGCGTTTGAATGGGCCTTGAAGTTGAAGGAACTGACCTATACGGTGGCGCAGCCCTATTCAACGGCTGATTTCCGGCATGGGCCAATCGCTATGGTAGAGCCTGGATTCCCCCTCATGGCTGTTGCGCCACACGGTGTCGTGTTTCCAGATATGGAGGAATTACTTGCCCGGTTGAATAATGAACTCCGGGCAGAACTCGTCGTGATTTCAGATGATGAATCAGCCCTGTCACAGGCCAAAGCGCCGCTGCCACTGTCAAGAAATATCCCTGAATGGGCAACCCCGATTGTGAGCATTGTATTAGCCCAGCTATTTTGCTATCACCTGACGCGAATAAAAGGATTTGACCCAGATGTGCCTAGAAGCCTGCACAAAGTAACCCGCACTTTGTAGGATTAGTGTTACCAGGCCCAAATGTAAAGTCGCTAGCAAATAGATTTACCCGGCTCAATGTCAATGCGAGAAATAAGCGCAGAGACAATGAGCCGGTTTTTTGTATTGGAACCATCATCCGCTCGATCAATCTATCATTCTCATCTCGTTTAAAAAAGTTGAGAGTGTCGCATAACTGTTTAACAAGGGGCTAACACGCGAGACCGAGCGTGAAGCAGGTCAGGGCGGTCAAGAT
>JBNKDD010000085.1:0-19919 GCA_050288085.1 Anaerolineae bacterium | reverse complement strand
TCGGCGTTGTGCCGGTGGTTGCCATTGACGATGCCGGTCAGGCGCTGGGATTGGGCCGGGCCCTGCTCGATGGCGGGCTGCCCTGTGCTGAGATCACCTTCCGCACGGCTGCTGCCGCCGACGCCATCCAGATCATGACCTCAAACTACCCGGAGATGTTGGTCGGTGCTGGAACCGTGCTGACCGTCGAGCAGGCACAGAAAGCCGCCGGTGCCGGGGCGCGCTTCATTGTCACCCCTGGCTTTGATGCTGCCGTCGTCGATTGGTGCATCTCGCGGGATATGCCCATCACCCCCGGCGTGATGACCCCCACCGAGATCAATATGGCCCTGAACAAGAACCTGAGCGTGTTGAAGTTCTTCCCGGCGGAGGCGGCTGGCGGCACAAAGACGCTTAAAGCCATTGGCGGGCCATACGGTGGAGTCCGCTTTATCCCAACCGGAGGAATCAGCCCGGATAACCTCGCTGATTATCTTGCCCTGCCGATGGTCGTGGCCTGTGGCGGGAGCTGGCTGGTCAAAAAGCAGATGATCGCCGATGGCGAGTTCGACCAGATCGCCGAACTGACTGCCAGTGCTGTCGAGATTGTCAAAGCGGCGCGGGGATAGGATTCATATCAAACATTTGAGGAGTATCACCAATGGATAATGGACTTGTCGTGACATTGGGCGAGATCATGCTCCGGCTGAAATCGCCCGGCTTCGAGCGTTTTTTTCAATCGCCATCACTGGAAGCGACCTTCGGCGGCGGCGAAGGCAATGTCGCGCTGTCGCTGGCGAACTACGGCCTGGATGTCGCCTTCATTACGGCCTTGCCAGAGAATCCCATCGCCGATGCCTGTATCCGGTTTCTGCGCGGCTATGGAATCAATACCTCATTTATTCAGCGCCAGGGCGGGCGGATGGGAATCTACTTTCTCGAAGCAGGCGCAAATCAGCGCCCCTCGAACGTCATCTACGACCGCGCCAACTCGGCGATCTCGGAGGCGCCTGCCGCTGATTTTGACTGGGAGCAGATTTTCGATGGCGCAGGCTGGTTCCACATCACCGGGATCACCCCGGCCTTGAGCCAGTCCGCCGCTGACCTGTCGCTGCACGCTGTGCAGGTAGCAAAGGAGACGGGCCTCACTGTCTCCTGCGATTACAACTACCGCAAGAAGCTCTGGAAGTACGGCAAGTCGGCCCCGGAGGTAATGGGTGAGTTAGTTAAATTCGTTGATGTTGGGATCGCCAACGAGGAAGATTGCCAGCGGTCGCTGGGTGTATCGCTTAGTGAGGGCGATTGGCAGTCTGATGTCGAGAGCGGCGAACTGGACACCCGGCGTTACCGGGCCCTCGCCGAGAAGATGTTCCAGACCTTTCCGAATTTGCGCTATCAGGCCATCACCCTGCGTGAGAGCATCAGCGCCAGCCACAACGGGTGGTCGGCCTGCCTGTATGACGGCAGTGATTTCTATCTCAGCCGCCGCTACGATATCACTGATATCATCGACCGGGTTGGGGGCGGTGACTCGTTTGCCGCCGGTCTGATCTACGCACTCCACACCGGCATAGATAACCAGGACGCCCTGAATTTTGCTACAGCCGCTTCCTGCCTGAAGCACTCGATTACGGGTGATGTCAACCTGGTGACTCTTGAAGAGGTTTTCCTGCTGATGGGCGGCGATGCGTCTGGGCGCGTTCAGCGCTGATTGCTTGGCAACTTCAAGAGAGCGAGCCCTTTGTCGCTGACCTGCCAGGTTTCCACTCTGGGGCAATTTGAGGCCAATCTTAAACGATTGGAACAGTATGCTATGTGCTTAACCGATGCGTGATACACTTTGAGGACGGAGTAGATTTCAAGGATGAATCAGGAGTTTTACAAAGAATCTTTCTCGTCCCCCTTTTTCGATGAGAATTAGAGCGCAAGACCCCATCAGAATCTTCTCTTTCTCTGATGGGGTCTTTTTGATCGTGTAGGGTAGTGGGGAGCCATATCGAACCGCTATTTGGTATGTAGATTACTACAGTGACAGTATATAAAGCCTCTGCACTTCTGGTAAGTTAGCCCGTTCGCCCCATGTCAGTGGATTATGGCTGCAATTTAACCACTCAAATTGTTCCCTCTCTGTTGCCATAAATTCTTCATAGTTCTTGCTTAACCACCCAGCGTCCAGTCAAAACTGCCTGTTTAGAAATCGCAGCTTTTAGCAGCCTTATAAATAAACCGTATAATGAGCGTAGTCTGCTGGTTGGTTCCCTTAAGACAATTTGGGCTATAGTGTGGAGTATGGGCAAAATCAAGCGGTATTGGTGGCTTCCCGGTTTTCTTATTCTGGTGGCTCTAGGATTGTTATATCGCTGGCTGGCTGTTGATCTCCCTGAATTGGAAGATGTGCGACTACAAACGCCGTCTATTCGAGTGCTGGATCGCAATGGACAGCTGCTCTATGAAGTCATCAACGAAGGCCGCCATTCGGTTGTAGGGATTGACCAGGTTCCACAGACCTGTATCGATGCCACCATCGCAACCGAGGATAAAAATTTCTACACCAATCCCGGCGTGAGTTTTCGTGGCATGCTGCGAGCCATCTGGCAAAACCTACATGGGGGTGAAGTGGTCTCCGGTGGGAGCACGATCACACAGCAGGTAGCCCGGAACCATCTTCTCGACCCTGGCGAACAAGAGCAGCGCACCGTTTACCGCAAGCTTCGCGAGATCATCCTGGCCTATCGCCTGACCCGGCATTACTCCAAAGACGAAATACTGCTCCTTTACGTCAATCAAACCTACTATGGTAACCTGGCATATGGCATCGATGCGGCTTCACGGGCCTATTTTGATAAGCCCCTGGCCGACCTGTCGCTCGCCGAATGTGCCTTGCTGGCGGGCCTGCCACAAGCGCCCAGCCTATACGATCCCCTGCTTGACCCACAAGCCGCGAAGGAACGCCAGTTGACCGTCCTCAGCCTGATGAAGAGAAACGGCTCCATCAGCCAGAGTGAGTTTGAGTCGGCCAGCCAGCAGCAGTTGGTTTACGCTTCAGAGCGCTTCTCCATTGAATTTCCACATGCCGTTTTTGCAGCCATTGCGGAATTAGAAACCATTCTCCCTGAAGAAGTGATCCATTCCGGCGGGCTTGAGGTGGTCACCACCTTTGATCTGAACTGGATACAGACCGCGGAGCGGCTCGGCAGGACGCAGTTAGGCTATCTCGAACAACGTGACATTCCGGCCAGGGCAACGGGCGCAGCCCTGGTCGCGATTGATCCGCACAGCGGGCAGGTATTAGCGCTGCTGGGCAGCCCAGACTACTTCAATCAGGAAGATAGCGGGGCCATGAACATGGCTCTGATCCCAAGACAGCCGGGCTCAACCCTGAAGCCGTTTACTTACGCGGCCCTGTTCGATCCAAGCCGCCCTGAACCGTGGACCCCCGCCACCATGATTTTAGATGTGAGCACACCGTTTGTGACCAAAGAGGGTCACAGCTATGTACCGGTCAACTATGATGGCCGTGAACACGGCCCGGTGTTGGTGCGGGAGGCACTTGCTTCCAGTTACAATATCCCGGCGGTGATCGCCTTGCAGGAACTCGGTCCCCCGGTGCTGTTCGAATTTCTGAACCGGCTGGGTATTACGTCCCTTGATGACCCGGCCAATTATGACCTCGCCTTGACTTTAGGCGGGGGTGAGGTCTCACTGCTCGAATTGACGGCTGCCTATGCAGCCCTAGCCAATCAGGGGGTGACGGTCACTCCCTATATGATCGAGACGATCTATGATGCCGATGGTGAGATGATCTACCAGGCTGCACCATCTGAGGGGGAACGGGTTATCGATCGGCGTGTTGCCTGGTTGATCACCGATATACTGAGTGATAATGATGCCCGTGCTGCCGGGTTTGGGCTGCACAGCGTTTTACAGATTGGCCGCCCGGCAGCCGTCAAGACGGGAACAACCAACGATTACCGGGACAACTGGACGGTTGGCTATACACCCGATCTGGTCGTGGGTGTATGGGTTGGCAACACCAACAACGACCCGATGCTGGAGGTTTCCGGGGTCAGTGGGGCCGGACCGTTGTGGCACCAGTTCATGCGGGAGATTCTTAAAGGTTCTCCTGAACAAACCTTCCCGCAGCCGCCCGGTATTATTCAGGTCGAAGTCTGCGCGCTCTCCGGTCTGCTCCCTACAGCGGACTGTCCTTATGCCAAACCGGAATGGTTCATTGATGGCACACAGCCGACAGCGCCGGATAATATATACGTTCAACTGAACGGCCAACTATACCTGAATCTGCCCGCACAGGCGCATGATTGGGCCCGCCAGGAAGGGATCTTGCTGCTGCCAACCAATGTTGAAGCGCCCTCCGATCTGGTCATTCTTTCGCCTGACCCGGAAACAGAATTCTTGATCAACCCGACGCTGCCGCGCGATGTCCAGAAGCTCAAGTTAGCGGCTTCTGCGACAGATGCTGTCCAGGCGATTAAGTTTTATGTGGATGATGAACTCTATCTTGTGGACGATGCCGCACCATTTGAAGTCTGGTGGCCGCTTGAACCGGGCAACCATCAACTTTATGTTGAAGCAGATACTATCGATGGCGTTGTCCAGAGTGAACCGGTCTTATTCTTTGTGAGGATGCCATGAACGTCAAACGGATGATACTGCTGATTCTATCTGGTCTATTGATGATCGGGTTGGTGGGCTGCGGTACCACCCCGGAACCCACCCAACAACCGGAACCACCAGAGCCGCCGCAGATTGTCTATATGCTGCCGCAGCCCGGAGAGGAACTGCCGCTTGATGGTGTGATCACCGTCTATTTTGACCACCCAATAGACAGCGAGAGCGTTGACGTTACAACCAACCCCTCCCTGGAACTTGCGCTCAATTGGGTGGATGATAAGGCCCTGGAAGTTACCCCTGCCGATTTGACGCGGGCATTTACCTATACCCTCCACGTTACCGGTGAAAGTACCGAGGGGTTAGCACTCGATGAGTCAGTCGAGTTTAATACAATCGGCCTGCTCCGTGTCACCGAAGTTATCCCGGCCAACCAGAGCATAGAGATTGATATCAACTCAGAAATTACTATATTTTTCAACCGGCCTGTGGTGCCGCTTTCCTTGCTTGGACAGAGTGAAGATTTCCCCCAACCGCTTCACTTTGATCCGGCTATTCCAGGTGAAGGAGAGTGGCTCAACACCAGCATCTATATCTGGCGGCCTGATCAACGGCTAAAGGGTGGGCAGCAATACACGGCCACCATCGATGCCCTGACCTCGCAGGATGGCGCGGAGATGACCGGGCCGCATACATGGCATTTCACCACATCGGTGCCGACCGTCACCCGTACCTGGCCCAGCCCCAACCGGGAAGGAGTCGGACTCACCCAGCAGATCAACTTGCAATTCAGCCAGCCGATGGATCCGGCCAGCGTGGAATCGGCTTTCACCGTGACCAGTGTGTCGACCGGTTCTGAAGTGCAGAACGAGAAAGTTGTATCCGGCACCTTTGAATGGAGTGAAGACGGCACCGGGTTCACCTTTACACCCGACGAACAACTCGACCTGGAAACCACCTATACTGCTGTTCTGACAAAAGATGCCGGGGCATCGGATGGAAGTATTGGGCTTGCCAATAACTATGCCTGGTCTTTCCAGACAGTCGGTTATCCACGCATTGTGGCAACGCTCCCTGAGGCCAACAAGACAGATATCTCGCCCCTGCTCTTTGATTCAATCAAGATCGGTATTTCGGCCCCCCTCGACCCGGAATCACTTGGCGATAAGCTGCGTATATCGCCAATGCCGCCCGGTGACATTGAGATATATATCGATAACAGCTACACATTCAGCGACGTTACCCTGCGGACTATCCTCGATGACAACACAGAGTACACCGTTACGCTGCTGCCGGGGCTGTCAGATCCCTATGGCAACACCATTGACGAGGAATTCAGCTTTAGCTTCACGACCGGCGAATACCCGCCCCAGTTTATCCTGAGCCCTGAGGAGTGGTTATCGATATTGGACATCCGGCAGACCACCGATCTGCTGGCCTTTGTCCGTAATGTTGACCAGATGGACTACAAACTGTACCGTCTGCCTGTAAAGGCGTTGAGCAGTGTCGCGAACGGGTGGGATTTCGACCAGTTTAATCCCGCCACTCAAGAAGTGGTTCGTGAATGGTCGGAAGATACCAGCCAGGTAGACGAAAATACGGGCTACAACTGGCGAATTTCGTTAGATGACCTGGCGGATAATCAACCCCTGGAACCGGGCGTTTATATCTTCACCGCAAAAGCTTCTGGAGTTCAGAGGCAGGCTAAAAGGCTGATCATCCTCGCCAATGCCAACATCGTGACCAAGCACAGCCATTCTCAGGCGATGGCGTGGGTTACCGATCTACGTACCGGGGAACCATTACCCAATGTAGAGGTGACTTTCTATACCGAGGCTGGCTACGAACTGGGCAGCGCGGTATCCGACCAGGACGGCCTTGCCTTCCTGACCTTTGACCGCACCCTCTCAAAGTTCCTTGATATCATCGCCGTTGCCGAGAGCGACGGCATCTATGGCGTTACCTACACCGATTGGGGGATGGAGTCCTACCAATATGTCCCGCGTTATTCCCCAAAGTTCATAGTTTATCCCTACACCGACCGTCCTATTTATCGACCGGGCCACGAGGTGTTTTTCAAGGCGATCATCCGTGCGCGGGACGATGCTGCATTCGAACTGCCCGGAGAAGAACCGGTCATGGTTCGGGTCTGGAATCCTGAAAATGAAATTATCTTTGAGCAAGGGTATACGATCTCCGAGTTCGGCAGCATTGATGGGACCTTCCAACTTGACCAGGAAGCAGCGGCAGGCCGCTACTATCTCGAAGTAACCATGATGGAGGACACGGACTGGGAGATCAACGAGGATATCAGTTTCCAGGTTGCAGAATATGTCCGCCCTGAATTTCAGGCCGCGATCACACCGGATAAGCCGGAGGTCGTCGAAAACGAACCGGTCACCGTCGAACTTGACGCCATTTACTTCTTCGGCGGGCCGGTCCAGCAGGGCACCGTCACCTGGGATGTATTTGCGCAGCCGTACTACTTCCGACCGGATATCGAAGGGCGCAGCTACAGCTTCATCGATTACGACCGCAATGTCCCTATTGATGCGGATTATATCCCCGGCTTTGGCCGCAAGGTCATCGAGCTTGAGGGGCAACTCAATCCGGACGGGACTTACTCGCTTGACCTTCCCACCGAGCTTGCCGAATTCCCCGGCAGCCAGCGATTTACCATCGAAGCTGGCATAACCGATGGGAGTAATCAGTTCGTCACCGCAAGCACAGAAGTGATTGTGCATAAAGGCAATGCTTATGCCGGAGTTCGACCGGAGCGCTACATCAATCAGGCCGGTGAGCCTGCCAATATCGAGATGATCACCCTTGACCGTGAGGGTGAGATATTGGCCGGTCAGCCGGTTGAGATGGAAATCATTCAGATTAAGACTTACAGCGTTCAGGAAATATCGCCGAGTGGATACACCTACTGGGAAAACACTACCGAAGAAATCAGCATCATGCAGCGCAGCGTTCTAAGCGGGGGTGATGGCACGGTTGTTATTCCTTTCACCCCTGTTGAGGCTGGTTCATATAAGATTGTTGCCTCCACCACCGATCAGGAAGGCCGCCCGCAGCGCAGCACCGCTTACCTGTGGGTATCCGGCGGCACCCGGTATGTATCATGGGGGCAGCCCAACTCTTATACCATCGATCTGGTCACGGATAAATCAGAATACAAGCCGGGTGACACGGCCCAGATCATGGTGCCGGTTCCCTTCGCGGGGGAGAATGTCAGGGCACTGGTGACGGTAGAACGTAACAACGTCTTGCTGCACGAAGTGATCGAGCTGGATTCAAATTCGTTCGTCTACGAACTGCCGATCACCGCCGATTATTCCCCCAACGTCTATTTCACAGTGATACTGATCAAGGGGGCCGACAGCCAGAACCCGCTTGCCAACTTCCGCACCGGTCGGGTCCGCCTGGATGTGGATACCTCCTCCTTTGAATTAGGTGTGAGCGTGACCGCCGATGTCCCGGAGGCCAGCCCAGGAGATGATGTCACCTACCGGGTGAAAGTTGTAGACGCCGACGGGAACCCGGTCAAGGCGGAGGTATCGTTCGCGCTGGTTGACCTGGCTACCCTGAAACTGGCCCCGCCCAATAGTCCACTGCTCATGGATTTCTTCTACCGGAATATTCCTCATGACGTGTGGACTTCACTTTCACTGGTGCACCTGGAGGAACCGATCCCCGAAGAGTTGTTCGATCAGGCCAAAGGTGGGAGCGGCGGTATCGGGGATTCTTTCTACGATCTTCGCCGCGATTTCAAAGACACGGCTTATTGGAATGCTGCGGTGCAAACCGACGAAAACGGCATCGCAGAAGTCACCGTCCACTTACCCGATAACCTGACAACCTGGAATATGGATGTCAGGGCTGTGACCCCGGAGGGGAAAGTCGGGCAGACCACCCACGAACTGATGTCCACTGAGGAACTGCTGATCCGTCCCGTCACACCGCGCTTTTTCGTCGTGGGAGATCATGTCACGCTGGCTGCGCTGGCTTATAACAACAGCGGCCAACCGCTCGATGCGGTTATCTCGATGGTTGGCGACGGTTACACCCTCGAATCGGGCAGCGTTGAGAACGAGGTATCGATTCCGAATGGCGGCGTTGTTCGTGTCGAATGGCCCGTCAGGATAAACACCAATGCTGAGTGGGTCGATCTGACCTTTACGGTCGATGCGGGCAGCCTGCGCGACAGCACCAAACCGCCGGTCGGTGATCCTGACCATGACCAGATGCTGCGGGTTTATCGTTTCGCCGTCTCAGAAACGACCGCCACCGCCGGACAGCTAACCGATGCCGGGAGACGGACTGAGACCATCTTTATCCCACCCGACCTGACCCTGTACGATGCGACCGTTGACGTAACCCTGGACTTTTCCCTCGCCGGAGCGATGACGGAGTCCCTGGCCTGGCTTGAGAACTACCCGCATCAATGCACGGAGCAAACGGTCAGCCGCTTCTTAGCCAATGTTTACACGCTCCGTGTGCTGCATGAATTGGGTATTGACAGGCCGGAACTTGAACAGCACCTTGAAACGGTCATCAACCCGGCACTGCAGCGATTGTATACCCAACAGCACCCCGATGGCGGCTGGGGGTGGTTTGTCTCTGATACAAGCTCCACCCTGGTGACGGCCTATGTGGTTCAGGGAATGTTAGCGGCAAGAGATGCCGGGTACACCATCGATGAGCCAACATTGAATCTCGCCCTCGATTACCTGGATCAAGCGCTGGGGCGCGTGGAATTGTACCGGGATGACAACCGACAGGCATATATACTCTATGTCCTTGCCCTGGCCGGTAAACCCGATCCCGGTCGGACAGATACCCTCTTTAATTCGCGGAGCGAGCTGGACATCTGGGCCACCGCATTACTTACCCAGGCAATCTGGGTGCTTAATCCGGACGACCCCCGCCTCGATACTCTCCAATCCGACTTGGTCAGCGCGGCGTCTCTCAGTGCTAGTGGTGCTCATTGGTCTGAATCCCGCCCAGGTTATTTAAACTGGGTGACCGATACCCGCACAACGGCCATCGTGCTGGACACCTTCGCCCAGGTTTGGCCGGAGAACGAGTTGAATCCAAACGCCGTCCGCTGGCTGATGCAGGCCCGGCAAAATGATCGTTGGGAAACCACACAGGAAACAACCTGGGCGATCATTGCCCTGAGCGATTGGATGGCTGTATCGGGCGATTTCTCACCCGAATATGACTGGACTCTCACGTTCAATCAGGTAGAGCTTCTTGCAGGTTCAATTGTCCCCGAACAGGCTCTTGAGTCAACTAATTACACCATCACACTGGCTGAACTGATGGAAGCCAACAATGTACTCACTTTCTCCCGCAGCAGTGGGGATGGTAATTTGTATTACACCGCACAACTCAACAGCGATCTACCGGTTGAGGAGATCAAACAGGCCAGCAAAGGTTTTGTCGTCACCCGCCGCTATCTGAACGAAGACGGTCAGCCGGTTGAGGGTGGTGTTGTGAGCGAGACGCTCACGGTTGAACTGACGATTATCGTCCAGGAAGATCAACACTACATCTATATCGAAGACCCGTTCCCGGCAGGTGCTTCAGGGATTGACTCAAACTTATTGACCGAATCCCTGGCCGACCGCCCAATGTTCAGCTACGGGGAAGGTCGTCAATCCTGGGGATGGTGGTGGTTTAGCCAGGTGCAAATCCGCGATGAGAAAGCCGTCCTCTATGCTGAACGGCTCCCTGCTGGTACCTATGTTTTCACTTACCAGTTGCGATTGGGAGTCCCTGGTGAATATCATGTCATGCCCGCCATCGCTCAGAACTTCTACTTCCCGGATGTTTACGGACGAACAGGGGGAACGCTGTTTGTGATCGAACCATCCAGGTGAGTCGTATTCCGTGAGCCTGCTGTTACAATCGGCTCATAGTGGGTTTAGGGTAGGAGCTAATATATATGTCTCCCAAAAGGTCGTTGTTGATCGTAATTGGGCTTGGGATATGTCTGGCCCTGATCGGATGCCGCAGTAATCCTGAGCCAGATGCTTCAACCAGTATGTCCAGCACACCGCTGGCTCAGCTTGAACCTTCAGCTACTTCTCACGCTGATTTGGTAACTGCACCTCCTGTACCACAAACCGAATCCGCTACAAACACCGCCGTGCCGAGTATAGCTCCTCTTAGCACCAACACCCCCGTACCGACTCCCCTGCCGATCCCTACCTCGGTCGTCCCGCTCGAACCGGAAGGCCCCTGGCTGCTTTTCCTGGCCTCGAAGCTTCAGATTCAGGGCGGATGGTGGCGGCAGCTTTTTGCCGTCAATGCTGATGGCAGCGGCCTGACTGAGTTGGTTGATGAGAACATCCTGACCTTTGATGCTCAACCGGTCAATTCGATTGAGAACGGCTTCAAGGTAGCCTATGTGACCCGGACAGATTGGGGGATCGTTGATCCGACCCTGAAGATCATCAGTCTGCCTGGTGGTGAAGTCAAGACCATTGCACTGTTGACGGACCAAACCGGCGCTGATCCGCTGGTACCGGCGGATTACGTCTCCACTGCCATTCGGGAAGGCGGACTGGCCTGGTCGCCGGATGGCCGCTGGTTGGCCTTTGTCGGCGCAATGGAGGGGGGATCGGTAGATGTATATACTTACGACACCTTCAGTGGCGCTATCACCCGCCTGACCGATGGCCCTACCCATGCCTGCCGCCTGTCCTGGTCACCGGGCGGGGACTATGTGCTGCACCAGGGGTTCGACATGGTTGGCATGGGCGGGGTGCAAATATCCGGGATGTGGGCGGCTCAGGCCGATGGGGCGGGGACCATGCCTCTACTTGAGCCTCTACAGACATATACATATATCGGTTACGAGACTTGGCTCAGTTCGACTGAACTCTTATTCGCCAGCGAGACTTTTGACGATAAGAGCATAATTCGTGTCGTCAATGTTGAATCTGGTGCGAGTCATCAGGTTGTTCTCGAAGAGGAATTCTTCGATGCAGCCTATGCACCTGAGCATAATATCTGGATGTTGACCCACCCTGATGCAACATCCTCTGAATCATATTTCACCTTGCTAAAAAATGGGGAGCAGACCGATATCCCCGACTATAACATTGAGTATGTGACATGGATACCAACATCCGGCGTATTCCTTGGCAGAACAACCTATGGCGAGGTTTACACCATCTCACTTGAAGGCCAGGTCAGTAAGTTGCCAATAGAGCCCAACTGGCAGTTCTTTCTGGCACCTTATGTTAATGTGTCGCCAGATGAATCCCTGTGGGCCTGGTTTAGATACGACTTCTACGGGTCTGGCTCCGAATTGTGGATCGGTGAACCTCTACAGCAGCCAACGCTAATCCATGCCACAGACTTTAATATGTCACATTCGTCCTGGATACACGATATAACCTGGTCACCCGACAGCCAGCGCATGCTTATGCTCGGTAGTGACGGATTGTGTATAGCTGAGCGTCCGTCTTTCGAGGTGGTGCTCGTTTCCGATAGCGTGTTTGCCGATAGCTGGGATGGATGGGAAGCCGAGTGGATACCGTGACGCGATTAAAAGCAGCGCCAAAGATGCTGTACTCTGATGGAGAACTGTCGCTAGTTTTTGTGGTTGTTCTCTGCCTGATCCTGGTGGGCTGTGCAGCCGGACTTGAGGATAATCCGACGGCTGCTGGTGTGCCCACTGTGGATGGTATGCCCACTGTGGCAGTGCCGACAGAAACTGCCGGGCCGCAAATCACCGATGTCGCCGACACTTCAAGCTACCCTACCCCTACCAAAACGCCTAAGCCAACCATCCCGCCGACCGTCCCGTCCACTAAGGTACCAGATAGACCGCTCAACCCGGAAGGCCCCTGGCTGCTTTTCACCGCATATGTGACCCCACCGGACGAACAGTATCTATATGCGGTCAATGATGACGGTACGGGGCTGACCCAGCTTACATCAGAGTACGTCTCATCCTACGAAGTCCAACCGGGTTCGTCGCTTGAGGAGGGGGTAACCATTGCCTATATTACCCAGTCGGGCTTTGAGGCAATCGATCTGACCCTTAAACTGCTCAAACTGCCGGGCGGGGAGGTCCAAACCATTACGCCGCTGCTGCTCGACGATGGCTCAGAGGCAGCGGTAATGCTGGGTAATGAATTACGCTACCTTAGTGGATTGGCCTGGTCACCGGATGGCCGGAGGCTTGCTTTTACCGGAGGTATGGACGGTGAGTCGGTCGATGTTTACGCCTATGACAGCATCACCGGTCAGATCACCCGCCTGACTGACGGCCCGCTCCAGGCTTATTATTTACGCTGGTCACCGGGAGGGCAGTTTGTTTTGCATGATGCAGATGAAACGGCATGGTGCATGGGCTGCCCACAGGCGGAAGCGATATTTGCGGCCAGGGCAGATGGACTTGGCGCGATCCCGCTGATTACGCTGCCGAAAAAAAGCTATGGCTCTATGCAAATTCACGGCTGGCTCAATTCAAAAGAACTGGTGGTGAGCAGTCAGTATTATAGCTTTGAAGATGAGACCTATGGGGCAGTTGCCCAGATAGTGAACCTTGAAACGGGGGAAACCACCCTCATTCTTAGCGGGCCTTATAATGATGCGGCCTATTCGATGACTGGCGATGTCTGGCTCTTGCAGCCTGTTGATGACAAGTCAAGGTTGCTGCTGTACTCGAATGGCAGGGAACAAGAGATTGTCTTCGAAGAGGAAATATATGATCTCTGGTGGTCGGAGACATACGATACCTTCTTCGCCGAGACAGAAGGGAAACTCCTCTTTACCATCAACTATCTTGGTGAAGTGACCGAGGTGTCTATCCATCCTGATGAAGGTGAGCCGCTGCCATCTGCTCATGGCGTTTGGGTTTCACCTGATGGGGAGTGGTGGATTTGGGGTCAATACCGCTTTGAGGATCCGCTGTATATGTGGATTGGCCCCCCAATGGCTGCACCATCCAGGATTCAACCGAGCAGGGGAGATTTTACAATTGGTGCCATGATCTGGTCACTTGACGGTCAGCGGCTTTACTTCACGGAGTTCCCTGACCGGTTGTGGTATGTCGCCCCCCCCGATTTTGAGCCGGTGCTGATTTTCTCAGGTTTGACCTATATTGCGAGGTTCACCTGGATTTCTTGAACCATCAACAGGATTGTGGACAGTGCTATGAAACGATTAAGAGTGGCCTCAAGAGTAATGAGGAGACAGTTGCCACAAGCCTTTGTGGCCGTTCTCTGCCTGATCTTAATGGGCTGCGCAGCCGGACTTGAAGATGCCCCGACAACTGCCGGTGTGCCTACTGCTGACGTTGTGCCCACCACGGCGATACCAACAAAAACAGCCCAGCCAGAAATTGCCGATGTCGTGGATACCCCAAGTTACCCTACCTATACTCCCACTCCTAAGCCAACTTTCCCACCGACGATCCCACTCACTGCTATGCCGGACGTGCCGCTTGACCCGGAGGGACCCTGGTTGCTTTTTACCGCATATATTGATCCAACGGACAAAAGATACCTGTATGTAGCAAATGATGATGGTACCGGAGTGACTCAGTTTATCCCCGAACACGTCTCATTTTATGCTGTTCAGCCAGGCCGGTCGCTTGAGGAAGGGGTAACGGTTGCCTACATCACCCAGACAAACTATGAAGCTACTTTTGACCTGACACTTAAACTGCTCAAGCTGCCGGGTGGGGAAATCCAGACCATCACCCCCTTACTATTCGATGATGGCTCAGAGGCCGCCGCTGCACTGGGCTATGAATTGCGCGGCCTTATTTGGGCAAATGGATTAGCCTGGTCCCCGGATGGACAGACACTTGCTTTTGTTGGAGCCATGGATGGGAAATCGGTCGATGTTTACAGCTATGACATCATGACCGGTCAGGTCACCCGCCTGACCGACGGCCCGCAGCAAGCGTACAATTTGCGCTGGTCACCTGACGGTCAGTTTGTCATTCACGATGCAGCTGATACGGCATGGTGCATGGACTGCCCACATGCAGAAGCTATGTTTGCTGCCAGGGCCGATGGGCTTGGCGCGATACCATTAATTGCGCTGCCGGAAAACAGTTATGGCGATATACAAATCCAGGGTTGGCTCAATTCAAACAAGCTCCTGGTGAGCAACCAGTACTATAACCACGAAGACGAAATCCGCGAGTCGACTGCCCAGGTAGTAGATCTCGAAACTGGAGAAATCATCCCGATTATGACCGAATTGACCGGATCCTATAGTGCTGTTGACTATTCGGTGACCGGTGGCACCTGGCTCTTGCATCCTGCCGACGATGGGACAAGGCTGGTACTGTACTCGAATGGAGAGGAACAAGCGATAGCCTTAGAAGGTATCATTGATGTCTGGTGGTCGGAGACATACGACACTTTCTTTGCTGAGACACCAAACAGACAGCTCTTTGCTATTAGCCCTCGCGGTGAAGTAACTGAACTACCGATTCCTCTTAGTGATGATTGGTCGAGGCCATCTGCACATGGCGTTGTTGTTTCACCGGATGAGATATGGTGGGCCTGGGCTGTCTATCGCTGGGAAGACCCGCCGTTCCTGTGGATTGGCCCTGCGATGGCTGAGCCAACCTGGATTGAACTGCCGGACGACGATGATTCGATGATCGGCGATATCATCTGGTCGCCTGACAGCCAGCGGCTCTTTTTCGCGGATCGCCGGGAAGGATTGTGGTATGCTGACCAACCCGACTTTGAACCGGTGCACGTTTTTTCAGATTTGATCTTTGTCTCGGATTTCTCCTGGATTCCGTGAATCGCTAGTGCAGAAGGGTAGCCAGCGACATGAAACGATTAAAAGCGGCGCCAAAAATGATGGGCTCTGATGGGTGGTTGTCACAGGCTCTTGCGACAATTCTTGTCTGCCTACTCCTGCTCGGCTGTACAGCCGGACACGAGGATACACTGACGCCCACCACTGTACCCTCTACGAATGCAACCCCCATTATGACAACTCCGACAGAAACAGCCAGGCTAGAAATCACCGATGTCATCGACATTCCAATCTACCCTACCTATACGTCCACACCTGAGCCAACCTTCCCACCAACCAGCACGTTTGTTGCTATGCCGGATGTGCCACTCAACCCAGAGGGTCCCTGGCTGCTTTTCACATCAGGTCATTTGTATGCAATAAATGATGATGGCGGCGGCTTGACTCAACTTCTGCCGGAGTACATCTCATTCTATGCAGTCCAGCCAGGTAGATCGCTTGAGGAGGGGGTAATGGTTGCCGCCATCACCCGGACAAATTATGACTCAGAAGACCTGACACTTAAACTGCTCAAGCTGCCGGAGGGAAAAGCTCAGACCGTTACACCTCTAATACTTAACGAGACTCCAGAGGTGATAGATTCTCTGGGCTTTGAACTGCAATCCCTTGCAGGTTTGGGCGGATTGGCCTGGTCACCGGATGGGCGGACACTTGCTTTTATTGGGGGCATGGACGGGGAGTCGGTTGATGTATATGCCTATGATACTATTACTGAACAGATCACCCGCCTGACCGACGGTCCGCTGCACGCTTACCATTTAAGTTGGTCAGCCGATAGTCAGTTTGTCATTCACGATGCAACTTGGACAACCATGTGCATGAACTGCCCACAGGCGGATGCCATGTTTGCTGCCAGGGCCGATGGGCTTGGCGCGATCCAACTGATTTCACTGCCGGAAGTCAGTTATGGTAGTATGCAAATCCATCACTGGCTCACCACAAAAAAGGTCCTGGTAAGCAGCCAATACTTCAGCTATGAAGACGAGACTCGTGGGGCCATTGCCCAGGTGGTTGATCTTGAGACAGGAGAAGCTACCCCAGTTCTGAGAGGGCCTTACATTGCGATGGCCTATTCGCCGACCGGGGGTGTCTGGCTCTTGCGGCCTGCCGACGATGAGTCGGGCTTGATACTGATCCTATACTCGTATGGTGAGGAACAGGAGATAACCTTCGAAGGAATAGTAAATGATATCTGGTGGTCGGAGAGATACGACACCTTCTTCGTCGAGACAGCAGGGAAACAACTCTTTACCATTAACGACCTGGGTGAAGTAACCGAGCTGCTGGCCCCTCTTGTTGAGGATTGGTCAAGGCCATCTGCTCAGGGTGTTAAGGTTTCACCGGATGAAGTATGGTGGGCCTGGCAGGAATATCACTGGAACGAACTGCCCTTTCTGTGGGTTGGCCGGGCGATGGTTGAGCCGGTCTGGATTGAACTACCAGGCGAAGATGATTCAATGATCGGGTCAGCTATCTGGTCGCTTGACAGTCAGCGGCTCTTCTTTGCTGATGACGCAGATGGGCTGTGGTATGCCGACCCACCTGACTTTGAGCCGGTGCGCGTTTTTTCAGATTTGAGATTTGTTTCGGATTTCACCTGGATACCAGCACAGAAATGAGGATAGTGACATGAGACGATTGATCAGGATGTTCCCTTTTTTAGTATTGACCCTATCTCTGCTGCTGATACCCGCATGCGGCCAGCAGGCTGCAAAAATGCAGTCAGAAATTGCGGCGGACTACCCGTTGGTAGATGGATCAACCTCGGCCCATCCTCTCCAGCGGGTAGTTGCCTGCGCCATCCTGGAGGTGCCCTGCACGTGGTCGGCGCAGACCGAAGAGAATGTTCAACGGACCATCATCCCCGATCCGGAAGCCAATGTCCCGGAAGAAAAAGCGCAGGCGATAGAGACTGTCACGCATAACGGCACACATGGCTCATACATGAACCTTATTGAAGGAACCGCTGACGTAATCCTGGTGGCCCGCGAGCCGTCTCCGGATGAGTTGCAGGCAGCTCAAGAACAGGGCGTAGTACTTGATCCTCAACCGGTGGCCCTGGATGCCTTTGTCTTTCTGGTGAACGTCCAGAACCCCATCGAGAACCTGTCAGTTGAGACCATCCGCCAGATTTACACGGGGGAGATCACCACCTGGGCTGAGTTGGGCATCACAATTGATCCGGCAGGCGGCACGGAAGAACCGATTCATGCCTATCAGCGAAACAGGAATTCGGGCAGTCAGGAATTGATGGACGACCTCGTGATGCAGGACGCACCGATGATCGACACACCGGACCTGATTACGACATCCATGGTGGGGCCGTTTAATGCTATCGGTGGGAACCCCTGGACGGGCGATGGGGATATCCTGGGGTTGGGCTATTCGATCTACTACTATACAACCTCAATGTTCCCGCACGAGTATGTCAGGATGATTGCCGTGGGCGATGTACAGCCTACAGCCGAGACCATCGCCTCCCGGACATACCCACTCACCACTGAAGTGTTTGTGGTCGTTCGGGAAGGTACACCAAAGGATAGCACGGCCATGCTGCTCAGAGACTGGCTCCTGACCGATGAAGGACAGGCCGCGGTTGAGGAGAGCGGGTATATTCCCATCAAGTAGGGGCTGGTTCTCACTCTGCTGGATCGTCCTGCAAATAACGCAGGACGATCTGCTCGGCGGACAGCGAATCAGGATTCTCGCGGATGACCGGCCCTGGAACCATGCCAAAAACCAAAAGCTGCCCGTCAGGATCAACGATGTAGATTTCCATCCGGTCAAGCGGTGGTGATAGGCAAGCAGCAGCCTGGGATAGATACGCGATGTCCTCCATAACCACGTCCCTGGGTACATCTTCAATAGATGAGACATCCCACTGCACCTGTGCAAAGACCTGCGGCCTGTAGCCGTAGCTGTTTGGGCCAGCCTGGTACCCGCTGATCACATACGCTGCTGCATTGCGGCGCGTATCGCCAAACAGATTTTGCATCCCCGCTCGTGCCTCCGGCCAGGAGCAGATTTTGTCGAGCTGACTCGGTGGAGGAGGCTCAGGGAGATGATGGCGCAGATAGGCTATTTCCATGCCGCTGCGCTCAATAGCTGACAGGAGCTCTTCCTCTGTTGGATTCACGTCCTGCGGAAGGGCCCAAATGGGGATGATGTCCACATACCAGCTATTGTAATCCCGGTCAACAATCATGGGGTTGATGTTCTTAAACACCTGCCGGGTGCAGGGTATCTCCTCAACGATCTGGTAGGCCATCGTAGCACCACGCAGGAAAGCGATATGAGCGTGATCGCTTAGCTGTGCCACCACCACTTCTGGATCGATCTCAGGTTCAACAAACCAGATTGACAGCGTCATCTGCCCATTGATGGTCAGGTAGTGTGCTTCGTAATCAGCCCCGGTCAGCAGCGTGTCAACTTCTGCCAGCACTTGATCGCGCGAGCATGCGTCCGGGGTGCTGGTACTGACGGTGGCTGTCGGTGTTGAGGTTAGGTGAAAAGTGCTATCACTTCCACAAGCTGTAAGCAGCAGCGCGCTTAGCAAAGCAGATGCGAATGCACGCTGCAATATCTGATATGGGGTGTGGAGGTGTAAAGGTATCTGTGCCACCTGCTCAATTTGCCTCACGATTTCTCCCAACACTCCCACCAAAAAATACTTCTTAGTTTTACCTGTCGCATGGCTGGCTATATCTATCTCCAGATCGCCAATTTACAGAATGGTGTTGGCCTGCAAAGATGGGCGGCGCAGCAAGGCACGAACACGGGCCAACAGTTCAGGAAAGGCAAAGGGCTTAATCAGGTAGTCATCTGCAACGGCATCTAATCTCTTAACGCGTGCCTCAATGGTATCGCGCAGTCAGCGTCAGGGTGGGGGGGGTGTTCCCGCTGCCGTAATTTACACAGCAGTTCCAGGCCGTCGATTTTAGGCAGCATGATGTCTAATATGAGTACATCATAGTCGGCTGCCAGTGCAAAGGCCAATCCCTGCTCACCATTTTCGGCGACATCAACGGCGTATCCCGCTTCTGTCAAGCCCTGGCACACGAAATTTGCAATACTCGGTTCGTCTTCAACGATTAATATGTGCATCACTCAAACCATATTTATTCATTCGATCCCCATTATAGTATAGGAGTCTAAGAAAACGATGAGAGCCAATTGTGAGATGTTTAGATAGTAATCAAGGGCAGAAAGGCTAGGCTAGAAAAGACTTGCAATCAGGGGTGAATTACAAAAAATGAGAAGTGGGATTCGAACCACAAAGTTAGTTTTTGGGCGATTGCTTTGAACCTAAAACCCCGCCAGAACACTCTCCGACGGTTTTTTTTGTTCAAGTAGGGTAGCGGGGAGCCATATCGAACCGCTGTTTGTCTGTTTAATTTGTTGCTGACAGTATACAAAGCCTGTTGGAAACTAGCAAGCAGTGCTCATCGTTTTTATCGGATAAATCGTTTATTTTTCCTATCGCCTGCAGTCGCGATGCT
>JBNKDD010000084.1:0-19975 GCA_050288085.1 Anaerolineae bacterium | reverse complement strand
GAGGTCACGATCCGGCAGTCCCATCCAGTCCTTGTAGATCGACGGGGGGTGCTCCCCGCGGTCGATATGGTGCATGTAGTAGACATCGATATGATCTGTTTGTAGTCTACGCAGACTGTCCTCGCATGCCTGCCGGATGTGATAAGCGGACAATCCGCGGTCGTTGATCTCGTGGCTCATCGGGGTATAAACCTTGGTTGCCAGAACAACCTGATTCCTGCGGGACTTCTCCTGAGAGAGCCAGCGCCCAATGATCTCCTCAGATAGGCCCCGTCTTCCTGTGTCCGGCATCCAACCCAACCAGCCATAGGAATTGGCCGTGTCGATAAAATTGATACCCAGGTCAAGCGCCCTGGTCATGATGGCGAAACTGTCCTCTTCGGATGTGTAACACCCGAAATTCATTGTGCCCAGGCAAAGCCTGCTGACGACGACTCCTGTCCGGCCTAAATGTGTGTATTGCATATCAGCATCCCCTTTCCAAACCTTGAAAAGATTATGGCATAGGCGCACGGCAGTGCCAATTGACCAGAACAATCAAAACACTTGACTTCCAGTGTTGTTAGCGCTAATATATTTTTGACCGACTAGTCGGTCAAAAATATAAAAAATAGGAGGGAATTCAAATGTCCCCACGTACTAAAAATGCCTATGGGCAAATGCGCGAGGAACGGATAGACGAGATCATTTCTGCGGCTTGTAAAGTTTTCGCTGCTGAGGGTTTTAGTGCGACCATGATCGAGGATATCACCACAGCGGCGAATATCAGCAAGGGCCTACTTTATCATTACTTCAGCAGCAAGGACGAACTCTTCACAGCCCTTGTTGAGCGAGAGATGGAAGGTGCCCTGGCGCTGATTCATCTTGCCCTGGAACAACCCGGTACACCCTGGGATCAGTTGCACTGGTTGACCACTGAGGTGCTGGAACGCGCCCGGCAGGATACCGAAGCGTATATGGTCATTAACCAGGCTTATATATCCCAGGATGTGCCGGAGGCTGCCCGTGAGCTGGCGGTTCAATATACCGTGACCAGTTCACAGACCATACGCGAACTGGTTGTGGCAGGGCAGGCGGCCAATCAGGTGGTTATGGGCGATCCGAATCAATTGGCTGTGACCTTCACGGCTTGCCTCCAGGGGCTTGTGCTCAGTGCAGCAGTTCCCGTTCATCAAGTGCCGGAGCTGCTTGATGCCAATGTTGTCCTGCGCATGTTAAAAGCATAACAGCCACCCGGCTCAAAAGCGGATAGTATAAAATAGGAATAAATGAAATGAACATACCGCAATTGGTTGAAGTTGCTGTATTGTCAGCGTTCGCTGGTCTTTTATTGGGAGTCATCGGCGGCGGCGGCGGTGGCCTGTATGTCCTTCTCTTAACCTTTATCCTGGGGGTGACTGTTGAACGGGCGGTAGGGACGGCATTGGCACTCTCTACGGTTACGGCACTTGCCGGAGCGATTGGGCATTGGCGGCAGGGGAATGTGGACAGGCCATCTGCACTGTACCTCGGTGGATCTGCTGTCGCCGGGGTCGCTGGAGGGGCGCTTCTGGTTCAATATGTGCCGCCAACCCTCCTGAAAGCTTTGATGGTCATTACTTTCGTGCTGATTGGGCTGTTGTCGCTGGTTCGCATCAAACAAGTGGAACAGCATGAGGAATCGCAAACTACTCCCAAATGGGGACTGCTGGTTCCAGCGGGCCTGGTCACCGGGCTGGTGAGTGGGGCCTTTGGGTTGAGCGGTTCAACGCCGCTATCCTCCTTTCTGGTTTCCTTTGCTTACCTGTCACCTCCAATAGCGGTTGGCACCTCACTAACGGTCGTATTGGTGACCAGCCTGTCCGGGGCGATTGTTTACCTTCAACGGCAGGCTGTTGACTTCTGGCTGCTGCTTATCCTGGGTGGGGGATCTGTTATTGGGGCCTATCTAGGTGCAAAGCTCACTACCTTTATTAACAGAAAAGCGCTGGCGATATCTCTTGCGGTCTTGACTCTGGCGTTTGGCGTTTTCCTGGTGTTTCATTCATAACAGACAAAATGGCGGAACAGGTAGAGGCATGATATACAAACTGTTGATTTGCTATATCATGCCTCTACATTTGTAATGATTTTCTCCCATCATCCTCTTTGATTGTCAATAGCAATTCCCCAACTGATCCTGGTTTCCTAACCGTATCCAAAAGCGGGTTCGTGCGTCTAAATAAATGACGAGAGAACACTGGGGAGGTATTTTGAACGACGAGCAAGCGCTGCTAAAACGTGCACGTGCACTCAATGAGGAAGCACTGGCGGCGATCTTCGACACCTACTACGTGCCTTTGTACCGGTACATCTATCATCATGTGGGGCATGTGGAGACAGCAGAAGATTTAACCGCCAAGACCTTCCAACGGCTGCTGGAACAGTTTAACAACGGAAAAGGCCCTGATAGTCATCTCAAAGCCTGGCTTTACCGGGTAGCGCATAACCTGGTGGTGGATGAATCTCGCCGCCGAAAGCATCGCGACCATGCTCCTCTGGACGAAAGTCTGCCCGCAGACGGTCTCCGACCGGAGGAACAAGCGCAGAAAACTATCCTGGCAGAACAGGCCCGCCGCGCCCTACACCATCTTTCACCCAAGCAGCGCGCGGTGGTCATTCTCAAGTACTTGATTGGGATGAATAATGATGAAGTGGCAGAAACCCTGGCGATCTCTACCGGAGCAGTCAAATCGCTCCAACAACGCGGCCTGGCGGCCCTGCGTCGCAATCTATCAGCAGCTGGTGTGATCGAAGGAGGAGAACTATGAAACCCGAAGTCCCTCCGATTGTAGATGAGGCTTTAAGTACGATGAAAGGTATTCCCGCCCCTGATCCCGCTCGTCAGCTTGCCGCCCGGCAAACCTTCCTGGCGGAGGCTCGCCGGATGCGCCTCGCAAAAGCAACACCTGAGCGTGGGCGGTCACTATTTAATAAGGAGCAATGGATAATGAACCCGTTAGTAAGAGCTTTGATGGCATTGATAATCGTTTCCGGTGGTACGGTTGGAACTGTGGCAGCCGCCGACGCCAGCCTGCCGGGAGACGCACTGTACTCAGTTGACCAGAGCATGGAACAGGTCCAAAAAACACTGGCAACTTCTACTCAGGCCCAGGCCCGGTTAAACCTCCGGTTGGCCTCCGAACGAGCTGAAGAAATCGTAGCGCTGGCTGAAGAAGGCGTGGAGCCAAGCGAAGAAGTTCTCGATGGACTGGAAGCACAACTGGACGAAACGCTGAATGCTGCTGCACAGATCGAGGATGATACCGAACTGGTCGAGGTGCTTGAAGACCTGGACGACCTGGCCGAAGAAGCGGCTGATGATCTGGAAGAGGTTGATCTGCCTGAAGCCGCCCAGTTGATGGCCCGAGTGCGGACACAGGCACGTGAGGGTATGAATGATACGGCAGGCTTCCGGGCGGAAAGTCACGCGGGAGCCGGTTGGGAAGTGGTTGAGACCCCTGAACCAACTGATGAGCCAGTTGTAGACCCAACCGAAGAACCGACCGATGATGAAGCGCTGGCTGATGATCTGGAGCCGACGGCTGAGCCTACTGACGAAGTTGGCCCGCAGCAAGATCAGACCCGCGATCAGCTTCAAGATGGGAGCTGTGACGGCGACGGCGATGGTGATGGCACCGGTGATTGCGAACCCATCCAGGATCAGACCCATGACCAGACCCGCGATCAACTTCAGGACGGAAGCTGCGATGGTGATGGCGATGGCTACGGCGATGGCGATTGTGTCCCGAATGAAGATGGGGAACAGCATCAAGGCCCGCCCGAAGATCATGGTCAGGGTGGAAACTCAGGCGGTGGCGGTGGTGGCCGCGGTGGCAAGTAAACCACATCACACCAATTAAATAACGGTTTCTCCTACCTTTAACCGCCCCGATGATCAATTCATCGGGGCGGTTATCTGTCATTTAGCTAAGATAGCGTATCCGCTTGATTGACAATATCCAACAGCTTATCAGGCTGAGCAGGGCCAACCCAATTGTGTAGATCAGAGTATGTTGTAGATCGAGCGGCAATGCCTTAAACAGGATCATGTCACGCAGCGGATCAACGGCGTAGACATTGGGAAACAGCCACGCGATATCGTCCACTTTGTTGATGTTCACACGGACCATACTCAGGCCCCCGCTGATGAAGAATATAATGATCGCCGTGAGCACTATGCCGATTGCCCCGGCCATATAATTCCGAGAGCGCAGACCGATCAGCAGGGAGATTGAAATCCAATAGAGGGACACCAGAGCAAACAGCACCCAGACCAGCCACAGGTGAGGCCCGGCCCAGACACCCAGCCAGATCAGTAACACCACTAAAAAGAAAGTGCCGGTTAGGATGCTGAAGATTAAAGCCAGCAAAGTTTTCACTGCCAGCATCCAGATCAGGGAGCGGGGCATCAGGGCGAATTCGAGGGTCAAGCCTGAGATGTGTTCTTTGTGGGTGAGCGCGTACATGTTAAAAATCCCGCCCAGGGTGGTGGCGAGCAGTGTGATCCCCACTCCGATGACCGGGAACCAGTGCACCATTTCAGGGCGGGGGTAGGTCTCCTGAATCTCCATCGGCGGCCCCGGCAAATCGAGCTTCTTGTAGAAGGCCCACAGAATCTCTGCGGAGTAAATCCGGTGATTCTTAGCCCGGTCGTCGTTGTAATTATTGAAGTACATGTCAATCTGCGGGTTATCCCCGGCCTGAATCCGCTCGGAGAAATCCTTCGGGATGACCCATACCCCTTCAACCCGGTAATGGTCGTAAGCCTCCCAGGTTTGCTGCTCGGTTCCGTCAAAGATTCTGTAGTAAGGGATGCCAAATGGGGAGATGACTTCCTCAATGGTTTCGATCAGCAGATCACCATAGGGGCCTTGATCGTGGTTGACCACGCCGATCTTAAACATTAGTTCGCCGCCGAAAAGCAGGCCAAAGGCGATCAGGATCAGGGTGGGGGGAATGATTCCGCCTGCCGTCGTGATCGGGTCATGCCGCCAGGCGTTTAACTCAGTTTTGAAGAGTATCCAGAAGCGTCGTAATCCGTTCATTGTTTTCACCCCTGCACCGCTGCGATTCTCAGCCGGTATACGCGGTGCACAACCAGCAACATAATGATGCTGAATGCTGCCAGGATCAGAATCGAAACCGGTGGCGATCCAATCGGTACTCCATAAAATTGGGCAAACAGCAGTTCAACGGCATAGGTGTTAGGCATGAACCGACTTACGATCCGGTATCCGAGCCCAAAACCGGCGGGCAATCCGAACGCTCCGCCCAGTATCCAGGTGGCGAAAGACGAGGTTAATCCGATTACGAAAGCGGGTAGGGTCTTTTTGAGTAGCAGCCCAACTGTTATACCCAGGCTCCCACCAACGATGGCGATAGGCAGCAGGATCGCCAGCATCGCCAGGACAGAATCAGGCCCTTTACCGGTGATCAGCTTGAGCACGGCCAGCAGGATCAAGCCAGAGATCAACCCGATGATGATCAGCCGGATCAGGCGGGCGGCGAGGATCAGCCCAACCCTGACTGGTGACAACTGGTATTCACGGATGGTGTCGTTCTCATAGTCCTGCGCGGTGGCATATGCACCGGTCATCACTGCCGCCAGGAAGACGGTTAAAGGCAGCATCGCCATCCCAAAGAAGACATCGTAGGTGGTTTCCTCCGGCAGCCAGGGATGTTCGATGATAGTGACGGCCTGATCTCCTAATTCTTGATCCCATAGGACCAGCGCGGAGGCAGTCAGGCGGTCACGGTAGTTCTTCACCATGTTGCTGTCGATCAGGTTAAAATGTTGGGTGGCGGTCGGCTGCTCGTCGTCTGTCTCAATTGTGATGATCTGTGCACGTGACTCCATATCCATACTATCCAGTAGAACCGGGTTGATGTATGGCCGGTCGGGTGATCTCACCTCCGTCATCGCTGATAGAAGTGCCTGGCCTGCGGTTGGATCCGAAATGACGATATTCATATCAAAGGTCGGAAAGACCAGCACGGCGCTCATTAAATAGAACATCAGCGCGGGTTGGAAGATCGCGATCAGGTGCACCGGGATCGACATGAGAGTTTGTTTCAATTCACTGAGCAGAAGCAGATTCAAGCGTTTCATGATCTTACTCCCGGAGGCCGCGGCCTGTGTGATGAAGGAATACATCATCAAGGGTGGGCCGGGCAATGTGGATCGACTCCAGGGTGTGAGCTGCCGTGACGCGATTCACCAGATCGCCTGCTATGTGGTCGGCGTTTGGAACTTCAAGGCGGAGCAGGTGCGGTTCGGGTGAGGTTGCAACGTGGATATGCAGCCCGGCAAATAGCTGATCCGGTTCGGTGATCTGGGGGGTAGTGTGCAGTGTGACAATGTCACGTCCCAGGGCGGCCTTCAGGTTTTCGGGTGTGTCGATGGCAATCGTCTGGCCGTGGTCGATGATCACGAGCCGGTCACAGAGAGTGTCGGCTTCGCCCATATCGTTGGTCGAGATAATGAAAGTTTTACCTTCCGCCTGCTGCGCTTTGATGTGATCCCACAGAACGTGCTTACCCTGGACATCCACACCGAGGGTTGGCTCGTCAAAGAAGATCACATCCGGGTCGTGGAGCAGGGCGCGGGCCAGCACCAGACGGCGCTTCATGCCGCCGGAGAAGGTGCGCACCGGGTCATTGCGGCGATCCCAGAGGCTCATCAGGTGCAGCAGACTCTCGATCCGTTTTCCAACATCCGATAGATCATCACAATACAATGCGGCATGATGCCACAGATTATCACCGGCGCTCAGGTCGCCATACACATTGGTGTGTTGGGGAACCAATCCGATCCGGCGGCGGACTTCCTGCGGGTCTTTTTCGGGGTCGAAACCCAGTACGTTGATCTGACCCTCATCGCGGCGCAGGATGCCGATGATCATATTGATGGTGGTGGTCTTCCCTGCCCCATTTGGCCCCAGTAAACCGAATATCTCCCCCTTATTGACACTAATTGACAGGGCGTCTACAGCCAGATGTTTCTTGAATTTCCGGGTGACGTTGTCGAGTGTCACCGCTGTGTTGTTATCCTTCATCGTGATTCCTTTTACGTTCGAGTTCCCTGGACAAATAAGTCTACAAATTCCGTCAAAAGCTCTTCATCGGGGCTATCCAGTGACATGGCCTGATCAAAGAAACCAATAGCCATGGTGTACGAGAAAAAGAAGCTGAGAAACGCCTGGGCCATCATATCGGGGTTACGGGGCTTGACATCGCCTGCCTCAATGCGGCGGCGCAGGTAAGAGGCGATCATGTTGCGAATCTGGCGGGGGGCCTGCCCCAGTGTTTCCTGAAGTTCAGGGAAATGAGTCGATTCACACAGCATTATCTTCATGGCTTCGCGCCGTTCAAGAAAGATTTGCATGATATGACGCCCCATGAACAGCATATCCTCCGCGTAATTCCCACTTAGATTCTTGTCTGTCAGCGTATCAGAGCTGGGGCGGATGGCATATTGTTCAAGTACGGCGGCAAATAAATTCTGTTTGCTGCCAAAATACCGGAACAGGGTCATCTCGGTTAAGCCTGATTCCGCCGCAATCTGCCGGGTGGTGGCACGGGCATATCCCTCGCTGGCAAAGATGTCTGCCGCTGCTTCGAGGATACAGGTTCGTGTATCTTTCTTTTCGTCCTGGTCAGGTTGTGTCATGGTTTATCCCCAATGTATGTTAGTGATCACTAACATACATTATCGATCCGAAAACAAACGTTGTCAAGAGATAAACCTTGTTTATGTTGACAGTCCCTTTGCGTAGCGTTAAGATTCCGCCCGCTACCGCACATCCATCCTGAGGAGATTTTTTGTGCCAATATTTCTAATTATCTGGATAGGTGTCAGTGTCTTTGTGCTAGGACTGTTGATCGTTCTGCGCCCAGACAAGAATGTCACCTGGTTATTGTTGATTGCCCTGCTCGCAGCTTTTTCGATCTGGGCGAGTTTGCCGAATAATCCTGGCATCCACATAGATTCCAATGACGATGGCGAATTCGAGGTCAATAGAGAAATCGCCATCCGCCAGGGTCTTGATCTGGCCGGTGGTCTAAAGGTGCTGCTTGAAGCTGACATTCCTCCTGATGAGGAGCTAAGAGCTGGCTCGATGGACGAGGTTCGCCGGATCGTTGAGGACCGGATTGACAGCCTGGGTGCGTTGGAACCGGTGGTTCAATTGCAGGGGGAACGCCGCCTGATCATTGAACTGCCCGGATACGAAGACCCGGAAAATGCTGTGGCGCTGATTAAAGAAACCGCCCAGCTCGAGTTCGTCGATTTTGGTGCCGCGTACTTCCCCGCTGGTGTTCCGATCAATACCACATTAGGGTTGGAACATGCCGGTCTGACTAAAGAAGATGTGGAAGGTGAAGTATACGAAACGGTGATGACCGGCGATATTATCCAAACCGCCGACATCGGCGTCGATGAACTCGGCCAGCCCGCGGTTGAATTCACGCTTACGACTGCCGGTTCCAAGGAATTTGGCGACTATACCACCGCCCACCAGAACGAGATCCTGGGTATTGTGTTGGACGGGGTGGTAATCTCATCCCCAAGAATCAACAGCCCGATTACGGGGGGACGGGGAACCATCACCGGAGAATTTGATACAGAGTCAGCCGGTCGATTAGCGACCCAGCTTCGCTACGGTTCGCTGCCCATCCCGCTCCGGGTGGATTCAACCAGCACGGTCGGGCCAACGCTTGGTCAGATTTCGGTTGAACAAAGTATCCGGGCCGGGATCATCGGTATCGCGGTAGTGATCCTGTTTATGCTGATTTACTACCGGATCCCCGGTATATCGGCGGCACTGGCGCTGCTCCTGTTTGCTGCGATCAACCTGGCGATCTACAAACTGGTTCCGGTCACGATGACGCTGCCTGCCATTACGGGCTTCCTGATTTCGGTGGGTACGGCGGTAGACGGTAATATCCTGATCTTTGAACGGATGAAGGAAGAACTGCGTGCCGGGAAGCGGGTGAGCAAAGCGGTCGAGGCCGGGTTTGACCGGGCCTGGGCATCCATCCGTGACTCGAACCTGTCCACCATCATTATCTGTATCGTGCTGTGGTCATTCGGAACCAGCTTCGGAGCCGGTGCGGTACGTGGGTTTGCGGTGACACTGGGTCTCGGCCTGGTCGTGAACCTGTTTACCGCTGTGATTGTGACCCGTACGTTTTTGCACTTTATCTTAATGCCCTTCCAGGAACAGGCGCTGTCCGGTCGCCGCTGGCTGCTGGGTTTGCAGGGAGGTAGTGACCGTGTTTAATTTTGTTGATCGACGCCGCCTATACTTTTTAATCTCGGCCTTTGTGATTGTGCCGGGGATCGCTGCCATGATCTATTCCACCGTCATGTTTGGCAGCCCGGTTCGCCTTAGCATTGACTTCAAAGGCGGAAGCTTGTTTCTGGTCAAGTTTGAGGATGAGGCCACCGAAGACGGAATCCGCGCTGTCTATGAGGACTTTGGGCAGGATGATCCGGTTATCCAGCAGTTAGGGGATAAGGCTGATCATCGCTGGCAGATTCGCGCCGGGGACTTTGCCCCGGAGGAGCAAAGTGCGCTCCGGCAGGCACTTGAAGATCAGGTTGCCCCGATAGATGCCAATCAATCTACCTTTGACGTGGTCGACCCATCGATCGGTGGTGAGGTCACGACAGCGGCGATACTGGCCGTCATCGCAGCAGCCATTATCATCATGGGCTTTATCTGGTTTGCATTCCGGCGAGTACCTAATGCGGTGCGCTACGGAGCCTGCGCTATCCTGGCGATGATCCATGACGTGCTGGTCACAATGGGGGTTATGGCTGCCCTGGGTATCTTCCTCGGTTGGGAAGTGGATGCCCTGTTCCTAACGGCGATGCTAACGGTGGTCGGTTTCTCCGTGCAGGACAGTATCGTGGTGTTTGACCGCATCCGTGAGAATCTGCCCAAGTATCGCTACGAGCCATATGATACGGTAGTTAACCGTTCGATCCTGGAGACTATCCACCGGTCACTGGCAACTCAGCTAAACGCCATCTTCATCATGGTTGCCATCCTGTTGTTCGGTGGCGCGACGATCAAGCAGTTCATCGCAATTCTGCTGATCGGCCTGTTGAGCGGAACTTACTCCTCAATCTTTACGGCTGTTCCCCTGCTGGTGGCCTGGGAAAAGGGCGAACTGCCTTTTACCAAGCGTGCAGCAGCGTAACGCAGTACCATATATCAGATGAACAAAGGGACACGGCATGCCGTGTCCCTTTGCGTTTAGTCCATCACTCGACAGATTAAGCCCTTCAAGTAACGTCCTTCAGGAAATGTTAAACCCACCGGGTGGTCGGCAGGTTGGGCCAACCACCGGATAATTTGTGCCTGCCGCCCGGCATCGATGCTGGCTCCAAATACGATCTTCTGGAATAAATCCGGGCCAATGTGACCGGAACATGAGAAAGTCATCAGCAAGCCGCCCGGTCGGAGAAGCTTAAAGGCCAACAGATTGATGTCCTTGTAGCCCCGCGAAGCCTGTTCAATCTGGCGGGCGTTATGGGCAAATTTGGGCGGGTCGAGAATGATCAGGTCGAAGCTGCGCCTCGAATCGCGGTAGGTTCGCAACTGCTGGAAAACATCGGCGTTGATGTGTTCGGCATCTGCTGCTTCTAAGCCGTTGAGTGTCATTGCCTGGGCGGCCATATCCAATGCTGGCTGTGAGGTATCGATGTTGGTTATCTGGCTGGCTCCATTCAGAGCAGCACAGACCCCAAATCCCCCAGTAAAGGAAAATGCATTCAGGACTTCGCGTCCGGCTACTTCGGGAGCGGTCAACATCCAGTGACGGCTGTCGCGCTGGTCAAGATAGAATCCGGTCTTGTGTCCGGTGAACAGATCAACCAGGAGACGGACTCCGTGCTCGGTGATGGTCAATGGGGTTGGCGGGGTGCTGCCCCACAACAGGCCAACCGAGTCGTTTAGTCCTTCTTTACTCCGGGCGTCAGTGTCGCTGCGCTCGATAATCCCGGTAGGCTTGAGGAGATCGACGAGCAGTTCGGCCAGAGTCTCCTTGATGGTGTCAATTCCCAGGGTCAGGGCCTGGATGACGAGATAATCGCCATAGCGGTCAACGATCAAGCCGGGGAGGCCGTCACTTTCGGCGTTGACCAGTCGATAAGTGTCGAGGTCCTGGCGGTTTGCCAGCACTGCCCGTGCTTCGATGGCCTGGTTTAACCGGGTGCGCCACCAATCCGCGTTGATCGATTCGGATTCATCCCAGGTCAGGGCGCGAACGCGAATCTGGGAGTGCGGGTTGTAGTAACCCCGCGCTATAAAATTGCCCTGGTGGTCACGGATGTCGACGATTTCGCCGGGGTCGCCATCTGCGTGGGCAATGCCGCCGGAGAATATCCAGGGGTGATAATTCAAGAGCGATTTTTCACGCCCTTGTTTCAGGGTGATGGTATTCAATAGGTGTCTCTTTTCATTCAATTATTTGGGACATGGTGGGGCGAACAACAAACAGCCATCCGCCCCCAGTGCTTAGAAGGTCGAGTAGTCTTCCAGCCAGGGTTTGCCCAACCGGGTGAATTTATCCAGGAACAGTTCGGTTAGCTGCTCCAGTTCTGCGGCGGAAGAAAATTGCCAGAGCTGGTCTTCTCCATCGTGGTGCAGGGCATCACCAGGCAGGTTGGAAAGCCGGGTGTGCAGACGCCCCGGCCAGGCCGGGATCGCTACCTGGGTATAGGTATCTGCGACCTTAAACCGATCCAGGTTGATAAAGAAGGTGTGGTTGTCGCTGCTCAGCAAGAAACTGGCCCACTCGGTATGCTCAATGTGTATCCGGGCGATTACATCCGGTTGGAGATAGTGGATGAAACGAATGTTGGCCCGGTAGGTATTGCGCCTTCCGGCCTCCGGCTTGGTATCAAGGTGGACAGCAATATCACTGATCCGGAGTTCGTAGCCCAGTTCAGCCAGGGGGTTTTCGAGTGCATCGGTGAGGGGCAGGTTGAAGCTCTGTTGTAGGGCGATCACATCCGGTGGATCGTCCATTGCCGGTGTATGTGGTAAGTGCCATAAATAATCATTTACTTTGGTCATGGCCCAATTCTTCCCCGTTTGTTATGGTTGGTCAAGTTTTAGACTCTGGCGGCCATTGTTGTGGGTGGCCTCGGCTGCTTGCTGTAATACACGTTCGGGATGGGTGTATAGGTTCATGCTGTTACGCCGGACATATCCGATCAGGGTCAGGTTCCACTCTTCGGCTAAACTGACAGACAGGCTGGTTGGTGATGTACGTGAACAGAGTATCGGGACTTCCATCCGGCGGGCTTTTGCGATCATCTCGGAACTGATGCGCCCGGTGGTCAAAATGATACCACCTTTTGTGTCGATGCCCTTTTGTAATGACAATCCTCTCAGTTTGTCGAGGGTGTTGTGACGGCCTACATCCTCGGCAACCAGCAGCAGGCTCTCGCCATCGCTGAAGGCAGAGGTATGAACTCCGCGAGCCTGGCTGTAGAGATGGGCGGATTGCTGGAGGTCGTCCATCAGTGACCAGATCTGTTCCGGTGTGGCCTGACGGCTCGATTTGAGTGGGGGCATCTTCTTCGACAGGTCGTCAAAGGTAACCCCACCCCCGCAGCCTGACGTTCTGATCATGCGGCGCGGCAGCTCAAAATCGGTATGATTCAGCCATACGTCAACGCAAGTCTGATTGGGCCGGACTTCGATGGCGGCGACATCATCCGGCGATTGGATGATCCCTTCGTTTGCCAGGAAGCCCAGTGCTAACGCTTCAAGCAGGCAGGGGGTACACATCATTGTGGCGAGTTCTTTCCCGTTGACGTAGATGCAGGCCAGCCGCTCGTTAATGACTGCTCCATCAACCTGTTTTGCGCCCTGGCGGGTGATGACGGTGTATGGCCGGGAGATAGTCCCTTTTTCAATCACGGATAACAACCCAATTCAAATCCATTACTCGATCACTATATGTGATTATAGCAACGTGCCGCCGGAACGCTTCATACAAGGGTACAATAGATACATATCCTGGAAAAGTGAAGGGCAACCTGACGTGGATGATAACCAATTAAATGGCCTGACTCTGGTCGAAGCTGCCCGGCTCATCAAGAGGCGGCAGGTGTCTCCGACTGAACTGACTCAAGCCTGCCTGGATCGGATTGAGCGGCTTAACCCTGAATTGAATGCCTTCCTGACGGTGATGGGCGATCAGGCGCTTGAACAGGCCCAATATGCTACCGATGCCATGATGAGCGGTGACTACTGGGGGCCGCTACATGGAATACCACTCGGTGTTAAAGACTTGATCGATGTAGAAGGCGTGCGGATGACGGCAGGTGGTACCTTCTTGAAAGATCATATTGCACAGGATGATGCTGCTGTGATCCGTCAACTGCGGGGAGCCGGGGCAATCATTATCGGGAAGACACATCTACACGAATACGCTATCGGCGCGACCAACGTTAATCCCCACTATGGCCCGGCCCGCAATCCCTGGAATCACGATCTGAGCCCTGGCGGATCGAGTGGGGGGTCGGCGGTGGCGGTGGCGGCGGGGATGTGCCTGGGCGCGTTGGGGACGGATACCGGCGGTTCAGTGCGGGTTCCGGCGGCGCTGTGCAACCTGACCGGGCTGCGACCGGCGGTTGGGCAAGTCAGCACACAGGGGGTGATCCCGATGAGCTGGACGTTAGATACGGTCGGGCCGATGGCGCATACGGCGCACGACCTGGCCGTGATCTTCGAGGGGATGACCGCCGATCTTCAGGGGTGCGTAAATGGCCTGAAAGAATCTTTGCCCAGTCTGCGCCTCGGTGTGTTAGAAGATGATTTTTTCCAGTTGGAAACTGAATACCAGATTATGGGGGCGGTGCAGCAGGCGGCGGATACGCTGGTCGAAAGCTGCAATATGAAACGGGTGGCGGCGAATCTACCCCTGGTCGAAACAGCCTGGCAGGCGGCCAGTGTGATCAGTTTGGGGGATGCGGCGGCCTATCACCAGGAAAGACTTGAGGAAGAATCCTACCGGTTTGGCGAGGATGTGCGGGCGCGGTTAGAGTGGGGAATGTCGCAGCGGGTAGTTGATTATGCGCGGGCGGCTCATACCGGTCGGGAGTGGCGGCGTTCGGTTAATAAATTGTTCCGGGATGAGGTTGATCTGCTGATTATGCCGACCACGCCGGTTCCGGCCCCTGAGATCGCCGGGAGTGAAGGGATTGCTGCTGCCAAGCAGTTGTTACGGTTTACCTATCCCTTTAGCTTTAGCTATCTACCGTCGATATCGGTTCCGTGTGGGTTTACCAATAACGGCCTGCCGATTGGTTTTCAACTGGTTGGACTCAATGCATCGGTGCTGCTGCGGGTGGCTCATGCTTATCAGCAGGTCACTGACTGGCATGCCCATCAGCCGGAGTTGGAATAGGCAGGGAGAAAGAAAAGGTTGTTCCAGCGCCATACTCGCTCTTGACTTTGATCTCGCCACCGTGCCCCTCGATGATGCGTTTGGCGACGGCCAGTCCCAGGCCGCTCCCCTGGGTGTAGCCTTCGGTGTCGGCCACGCGGAAGAACTTCTCGAACATGTGCGGCAGATTGTCTTTTGAAATTCCGATCCCGGTGTCTGCGACGGAGATGACGATAAAGTCGTCATGTTGTACGGCGGAGACTCGCACCTCCCCACCCTCACGGTTGTACTTGATGGCGTTTGTCAGCAAGTTCAGAATGACCTGTTGGAGCTTCCCCCCATCACCATGAATGGCAGGAAGATTCGGTGGGGTGATCCTCAGGTATATAGAAATCTGGCGGTCGTTGGCCTGTGGCTCAACTGTCTCGATGGCGTATTCCAGGAGATCATTGAGGTTGACCGGGACACTCACCAGACGACTCCGGCCTGATTCGAGTCTTGCCAGGTCGAGGAATTCGGTCGTCATCCGGGTCAGGCGGTCGGTTTCTCTGGCGATGGTGTGCACCATCTCCTTCCGGCGGTCAGCCATGATTTCCGGGCGAAGAATGACGTGAGTGGTTGCTTTTATGGCTGCCAACGGCGTGCGGAGTTCATGAACCATCTCGGAGATCAGGTCGCTTTGCTGGAAGAGGCGAGCGTTTTCAATTGCAACGGCGGCCTGCGCGGCCAGAGTAGTCAGGGTGTTTACATCTTCGTCGGTGAACGGCTGGTTATCCAGCTTGTTGACTCCCTCCAGACAGCCAATGACTTTATCCTGCGCCCGCATGGGAACGGCCAGCATGTTCTGAGTCTGGAAGGTGCTTTTGGCATCAACGCCGCGGAAGAAGCGCGGCTCATCTGTCACATCGGCGATCAACAGGGGTTCCCCGTTGGTAACGACCCAACCTGCAATGCTTCCCTCGATTGGTACTTCTACGGAAGATAAAGAAAATCCCCCAACGTCGATGGCGGCCTCAAAGCGCAGAGTGCCGGTTTTCTTATCGACAAGCAGGATCGATGCGGCTTCGGTATCGGTTAACTCAGAGGCAGCGACAACGATTTGCTTAAGCAGGCTGTCGATATCGAGGGTTGAATTCAGGGAGCGGTTGATCTCCATCAGCCGTTCGTACCTCGCCAACGTACGCACATAACGCCGCAGGATCGATTCTTCTTCCCCGACAAAATCCGGCATTTCAGGTTGTGCCATGATCGTCCTCACTTGCCATTAATTCTTCAACAATGCAGGGTACCACGTAGGCCAGGTCGTCGTGAATCACGACATCGGCCTGCGAATCAATATAAGTTGGCTGGTAATTGACGACAATTAGTTTCGCGCCATGCGAAAGCGCCAACATCGGAAGGTCAGAAGCCGGAGCGACTGACAGGGACGAGCCAACCACTATCATGACATCACTTTGTTTCACGATGCGTTGAGAAGCCTGCAGTACGTTCACCGGGAGCTGTTCGCCAAAGAGAATGACATTTGGCTTCAGGATGCCCCTGCAGGAAGGACAGCGGGGGATTTCGCCTGTCTCAACAAAATCAGGGATCATACTGTCTGCATCATAGCTTTTAAAGCATTCTACACAGGTGAGCTGCCGCATGTGGCCGTGTAATTCATAGACGTTTTGCGAACCGGCCCGGGTATGCAGTCCATCGATATTCTGGGTGATTATGGCCTGTAGATAGCCAAGTTGTTCAAGTTGAGCCAAAGCGATATGCGCGGGGTTTGGCTCTGCCTCCAACATGGTGTTGGTCAGGGGACGAATCCAATCAAAGAATGCCTGCGGGTTGAGCCGAAAGCCATAGATAGAGGCAACTTCAAACGGATTGACATTTTCCCACAAGCCGGATGAAGGACTCCGAAAATCAGGAATGCCGGACGGCGTGCTGTGTCCGGCTCCTGTCAGGGCTACTCCTCTATGGGTTCTGCGTAATAGGGCGGCGGCTTGTTTGATTAATGCGTCCGTGTCACCCACAATTGTTGCTACCAGGAATCATAGGTGGGGGTGCTGCCAAAGCCTAGATGCCCCAGCAGCTCCCTAGCCAACGTGTGAATCTGTTCGGCTGGTAAACTTGCGGGCTGAAGCGTGACCATCGGTGTGGCGTTTTCAGCGGCTTCATTGGCAAGTTCTGGTGCTGCGGCAATAACGGCCAGCAGGTCTGTCCCCAATTGTTCTCGCGTTTTCTGGTAGGAGATAGGTTGAGCGGTCGGCATCCGGTTAACCAGCACAGCATTGATCTTTGACTGGCCGATTCCCTGCCGCTCCAGTTCTTCGATCATCTGGCTGCCCAGCATCAGAGAAATGCGGAGCGGTTCAACGGTAATGACAACCTGATCAGCCATGCGGATCAGATTACGGTTGAATTCATCCAGGCCGCTGCCCAGGTCAAGAATGACCACATCGGCCATTGTGACCAATCCCCGGACGATAGCTTCAGATATTTCGGGTGTAAGCCGGTCGTCGGAGGCGCTCTGAAGTGGCGCAAGGAGCAGCCGAAGGCCGCTTTCATGGGCGACCATTTCCTCACGGATGCCTCTTGGGTTCAACCCGGCAGGACCTTTGTTCACCAGGCGGGATAAACCTTCAGTGCTGGAAATATTCAGCAGCAACCCTATCGAACCCGGCGTTGGTTTTACCTCGGCCAGAGCGACTTTTAAGGGCTGCCCGTCCTGATCTTCGCCTACAATGGCAACCGCCGTGTTGATCGCCAGGGTGGTGGTTCCACTGCCGCCTTTGGCCCCAACGAAGGCGATCACCTGGCCTTTTTGTTGGGCCCCGGCAGGCTCCGTAAACACACCTGCGCTGGAAGCCGGTGATACAGTCATGGCTGCCATACGGGTGAGCACCGAACGGATGCGGGCTACCAATTCGTCCGGGTGGATGGGCTTGGTCAGATAGTCATCCACACCGGCATCAAACCCGGCCACCTTGTCATCTACCATTGTTTTGGCAGTGAACATGATGATCGGAATGTGGTTAGTCTGTGGGTCGGCACGGAGTTGGCGGGCTACTGCGTAGCCATCCATATCCGGCATCATTACATCCAACAGAATGAGATTGGGAGCGTCGCTTCTAGCCCGGCTCAATGCCATAGCCCCATTGCTAGCCTGGCTGACGCTGAAGCCACGGCGTTGTAACATTAAGCCAATTAATTTGAGGCTGTCTAAGTCATCGTCAACGACGAGTATTCTCTCGTTTGCCATGATCCCTCGTTTTTTTTCAATCAATAAATCCTGGGTAAACGCGAAGTTAGTGTATCAGAAAAGAGTACCCCAAGCAAGATGTTGGGATAAAATGTAGCCACGCTTTTTGACGAAACAGGGGCCATCGTCTACAATACCTGACTCATGAAGTTTGGAGGGGTAATAACTTGCCAATCTTTGAAGGTCTAAGTGACAGACTACAAGACATCTTCAAAGAGCTAGGAAAACGTGGCAAACTCAACGAAGCCGATGTTGATGCTGCCATGCGTGAGATCCGGCTGGCTCTGCTGGAGGCTGATGTCCATTATGGCGTCGCCAAAGCGCTCGTTAAACGGGTGCGTGAACGGGCTGTTGGGGCTGAAGTTGCCAAAAGCCTGACACCCGGCCAGCAGGTTGTTAAGATCGTTCACCAGGAGTTGGTGGCAACCCTGGGAAAACCAGGCAGCCTGAACCTATCCGGCAATACGCCTTACGTGATTTTGCTGGTGGGTTTGCAGGGTTCGGGTAAAACGACAACAGCCGCTAAACTCGCCTTACACCTGCGACGCGAAGGCCACAAGCCGCTGATGGTTGCAGCCGACGTCTACCGTCCGGCGGCGGTTGATCAGCTTGAGGCGCTTGGCCGACAATTGGATATCCCGGTTTACAGCCGGGGAACTGATGGCAACCCACCAGACATTGCTTATGATGGCCTGCAAACAGCCCAGCGTGAGAATGCCAGTGTTGTGATTATCGACACGGCTGGCCGCTTGCAAATCGACGACCAGATGATGCAGGAAGTGGCGACGATCCGTGACCGGACCGAGCCAAAGGAAGTCCTACTGGTTGCCGACTCGATGATCGGGCAGGAGGCAGTTAACGTCGCCCAGGGCTTTAACGAGCAGGTTGGAATCACCGGGTTGATCCTGACCAAGATCGACGGTGACGCGCGTGGCGGTGCTGCTATTTCCATGCGCGAAGTAACCGGGGTTCCTATCAAGTTTCTGGGAACCAGCGAGAAGCTGGACGGGTTAGAAATCTTTAACCCGGATCGACTGGCTCGCCGCATCCTGGGAATGGCTGACATGCTCTCGCTGATCGAGCAGGCTGAGAAGCTGGAGATCGAAGAGCAAGACGCCCTCGAAATGCAGGAAAAGCTGCGAACAGCCAGCTTTACGCTTGAGGATTTTCAGAAGCAGCTTAAGCAGGTCAAGAAGATGGGGTCGCTTACCCAGATTCTGGAAATGGCAGGGATGGGCCAGGTTTCACGCGAGGTCGATCCAGAAGTTTTAGATAGACAACTGAAGGTCACAGAAGCTATCATTAATTCAATGACGACTTTAGAGAAACGTCGTCCGAAGGTGTTGAATGCCAGCCGCCGGAAACGGATCGCGGCAGGCAGTGGGACAACCGTACAGGATGTCAACCAGCTTATCAATCAGTTTAACCAGATGCAGAAGATGCTGAAAAAGCTGGCAAAGAACCAACGGATGCCGACCAATCTAAAAGGTCTATTTCGCTAATAGATAATTATCAATATAATCAGTCAAGGACAGAGGAACAAATATGGTTCGTATTAGATTACGCCGTGTAGGCGCTAAAGGGCAGCCTAGCTACCGGATTGTTGTAACCGATCAGCGCACTGCGCGCAATGGACGCTTCATTGAGAAAATCGGCTTTTATAATCCGCGTACTGAGCCAGCAACGATGGAGTTAGACGAAGCCCGTGCTTTACATTGGTTAAATGTTGGTGCACAGCCCAGTGAGGCGGTTATGCGCATCATAGTGAAGCTGGGGACCTATGATCGTCTTCAACGGCTGAAGGCCGGTGAGGATATGGAAGCCCTGGTGATCGAGGCCGAGGCCGAGGCCGCCCAACGTCCGCTGGTCAATCCACGCACACGCCGCGATGATCTGCTGGATGAACGTGTTCAGGCAAAGGCTGAGGCCCGCGCCAGAGCACAAGCTGAAGCCGAAGTCGAGGTCGAAGTCGAAGAGGTTGAAGAAGCACCACCGGAACCAGAGGCGGAAGCTGAGTAAAGCATTCCTGGACCAGCACTGCCCGATCCTCTAACTGAAATTTACGCAATTACTTGTTACCCCATCAGGAGGCAGTATCATGAAAGAGCTGGTTGAGTATATTGCTAAATCACTGGTTGATGATCCATCGCAGGTCGAGGTGACGGAAATTCAAGGTCAAACCTCTGTGATACTCGAACTACGTGTTGCCCCGGAAGATATGGGGCGCGTCATTGGCCGCAATGGTCGCGTGGCGAATGCTATGCGGACTCTGCTCCGTGTGGTGGCAGCCAAGCAAGG
>JBNKDD010000083.1:0-20143 GCA_050288085.1 Anaerolineae bacterium | reverse complement strand
AGGTTTATGGGTTTCGCGGCTTTGGTACCGGTGTTTATGCCGACTACAAATGCATGGCTGAAACCGGATCGCTGGCCCTCAAGCCAACGAATATGACCTATGAGGAGGCAGCCGCCATTGTCGATGGGGCAACGACCGCATTATTTTTCCTCAAGGATAAAGCCAATATCCAGAGCGGGCAGAAAGTCCTGATCAACGGGGCGTCGGGAAGTATAGGCACCTTTGCCGTACAGCTTGCCAGATACTTTGGGGCAGAGGTCACCGGGGTATGCAGCACCGCAAATCTGGAATGGGTGAAAGCGCTAGGGGCCGATCACGTCATTGACTACACTCAGGAGGATTTCACCAAAAACGGTGAAACCTACGACATCATTTTTGATGCGGTAAGTAAAAGTACATTTTCGCGTTGTAAAGGTTCGCTCAAGGAAAACGGATACTATCTCGTAACTACCGGTGGATGGATAAGCAACTATGTTCGGACGCTCTGGACTTCGTTGGTAGGCGGCAAAAAGTTTGTGTTTGCGATGTCAGTCGATAAGGCTGAAGCGCTGAATTTCATCAGAGACTTGATTGAAGCGGGGAAGCTCAAACCCATTCTCGATAGAAGTTATCCACTAGAGCAAATTGCCGAGGCTCACCGGTATGTCGAAACAGGCCGTAAAAAGGGTAACGTTGTCATCATTGTTTAATGTAAGTGTTGTAGTGTAGGAGAAGATTCATGAAAGCGGTTGTATTTGAAAAATACGGGCCACCGGAGGTCCTTCAACTGAAAGAGGTTGAAAAACCCACCCCGAAAGATAACGAAGTATTGGTACAGATTTGTGCCGCATCCCTCAATGCCTATGACCGGCGCATTATGCGGGCCGACCCCTTCTTTGCCCGTTTTTCGACCGGGCTGTTCAAGCCGAAAAACACCATCCTTGGAGCTGACATCGCCGGGAAGGTTGAAGCCGTCGGCAAAAACGTCACGCAGTTTCAACCCGGCGATGAGGTAATCGGCGACCTGGCCCCTTATGGCGCGGGCGGCTTTGCTGAATACGCTGTCGTCCCGGAAGCCGGGCTGATCCTGAAACCGGCCAGATTATCGTTCGAAGAGGCAGCGGCAGTGCCGATGGCAGCCATGACGGCACTGAAAGGGCTTCGTGATGTCGGCAATCTCCAACCCGGTCAGACGGTACTCATCAACGGCGCATCGGGGGGAGTAGGTACTTTTGCGATCCAGATCGCCAAAGCACTGGGGGGCGAGGTCACCGCAGTGTGCAGCACGGGCAAAATGGATATGGCACGCTCATTAGGTGCAGATCATGTCATCGATTACACACAGCAAGACTTCACACAGAACGGCCAGCGTTACGACTTGATCCTGGCCGTCAATGGCTACCACCCTCTCTCAGCTTATAAGCAAGCCCTGACACCTGACGGAAGCTGTGTCACGGCGGGCGGCGATAATGCCCAGATATTTGAAGCGTTGTTCCTGGCCTCATGGCATTCGCGAAAGGGCTCGCAGAAAATGAGTGTCCTATCGTTCACCTCCACCCAGGAGGATCTGATCGCCGTCAGGGATCTGATCGAAGCCGGTAAAGTCACACCGGTTGTCGATAAGCGCTACCCGTTACATGAACTACCCGATGCCATCCGCTGCCTCGAAGCAGGATGCTCCAAAGGTAAAATCGTGCTCAATATAGCCTGACATGGCTGGATCACCGCCCTACCCGACCCTGTCAGCGCAGCCGTTGACAGGGTCTTTCCAAAGAGTCGCCTAACTTGCCGGGGACATAGATGCTCTGTATACTGAAAACAGATAGCAGCTTAACCCCACTCCCCGCAATCCTATCTAAAAACCTCGTACGGCCTTTCAGTTAGGAGCAATGATGATGTCAGAAGTCACGATATATGATGATGAATACATCACGCTTAATTATCTCCCTGACAAAAAGATGCTGTTTCATACCGTCCATAAACCCGTTGGCGGACAACCATTACGTGATGCCCTGCTGGCTGGCTACGAAGCTATCCAGAAATATGGCATCTCCAAGTGGCTGTCAGATGATCGTAAAAACGGGCCAATGAGTCAAGAAGATCAAGAATGGGGCAACGAAAACCTGAACAAGCAAGCCCCAGAAATAGGCTGGAAATATTGGGCCTTGGTGGTACCAGAGCAGGTTGTAGCCGCCGGTTCGATGCTGCCAACCATAGAAGCCCTCTATCAATTAGGACAATTACGGGTACAGGTTTTCAGCAATACTGACGAGGCTGTCAATTGGCTTGATGGTTTTGAGGATTGATATTTGATATAACGGTTCGGGCTGTCAAAAAGACCCTGTCAGAATCATCTCTGGCGGGGTCTTTTCTAGATTGAATTATTTGCTTATAATGCCTGCGGTGAGTTCATCGACACTAAAGGGGAGCAAATGAGCGAATACCAATACTATGAGTTCCAGGCAATTGACCGCCCGCTGACACCAGAGGAGCAGGCAAAAGTCAGCAGTATATCCTCGCGGACAACGGCAACGGCCTATTCTGCCATTTTCGTTTATCACTATTCCGATCTGCGGACAAAAGCGGAAGACCTGCTGGCTGAGCACTTCGATGCGATGTTGTACCTGGCAAATTGGGGGACCAGCCGCCTGTTGTTCCGCTTCCCTAAATCGGTGATGGAAGAGGAAACGCTCCAGCCTTACTGCCATGATGATGGCATCAAAGTCTGGACAAAGGGCGATTATGTCATCCTTGATATGAGTTCATATGAAGAACCCTATGGCTGGGTCGAGGGAGAAGGTTGGCTCTCTCCGATGCTAGAGTTGAGACAGGATATTCTCAACAGCGACTTTCGAACGCCCTATCTGGCCTGGTTGAAAGTTGCCAGTATCAATGCCGGGTGGGAAGAAAATGACAACGAGGACTTAATCGAGCCACCAGTACCGACCAACCTGGGTAAGCGATCACGGGCTTTAGAAACTTTCTGCGATTTTTTCAGGCTTGACGAAGACCTCATCCAGGCGGCGGCTGAGGGGAGTCCAACGATCCAATCAGCGAAAAGCGATCTGGAGACATGGATACCGGAGCTGCCGGAAGATACCAAAAATGACTTTCTGCGGCGGCTGCTCAATGACGAACCGGCGCTGCATCTGGCGTTGAAAAAACACCTTCAAAAAACTGCGGGGATAACAACGCAACCGGCAGCAAAAGGAACCCGTACTATCGCCGAATTGTCGAAGCGGGCAGAAACCATCTACGAGGAGCGGAAAGCCAAAGAACGACGAAAGGCTGAGTTAAAACGACAGAAAGAACTCGACAAACTCAGAGGTCGAGTGCCCCAACTATGGGATTTGATCTTCTCGCTGATCAGTGAGAAACGCACCAATGCCTATGAAGAGGCGATAGAGCACCTGGTTGATTTGCATAATCTGGCTCAACATGATGACTGGGAAGGCAAATTCCAGGAGAAGGTCAACCAGATTTATGAAACCTATCCGACCCTGCGCGGATTGCACAGTCGGATGAAAGACAAGGGTTTTTCTCCTGATTAGCCCGGTATACGCTGGCAAGCAAAGCAAGATTAAAGGGCAGCGATTTTCTTATCACCGGCCTATAGCGCGAATGTCCCGGATGGCACGGTCAGCATTGATGCGAACCGCTTCAATCGGATCATTGAGCGCCCGCTTCAGCGCCAGGATGGCACGGGGATCGCCGAGCTTGCCCAGGGCATCGACACAGAGGCTGCGCACCCGCTCGTCTGTATCCCATAAAACCGCCTCGGACAACCCGGTCATCACCCTGGTATCCCGGATTTCACCCAGGGCAAAAGCCGCCACGGCCCGGACGATCTCATCCTCATCATCACGCAAGGCAATCAGCAGACCGGGCACCGCCAGCGAATCGGCAACGAAAAAGCCCAGCATCCGCACCGCCCACTGCCGGACCTCAGCATCCGGGTCATTGAGTGCTTCATTCAATGCATCGATGATATCGGACATCGACTGCGTATCTAACGAAGCAGACTCGGCGATTCGCCCCAGGACGGCAGCCGCCGCGATCCGCACCTCACGATCCGGGTCATGGATCAATGCGCAGATCGGTAAGATAGCCGCCGGGTCTTTGAAGTTCCCCAACGAACTGGCAGCGGCCCGCCGCACCTGCGGGTGAGGGTCTTGAAGCCTGCCGATCAACGCGACTGAGGCTTCCGGGCGGGCGATCCGGCCCAGGGCCAACACAGCCCGCCGACGTACCTGGCTGTCCGGGGAGATAAGCGCTGCTTGCAAAGCTGCCAATGCCTGCCGATTTCCCAGCCTTCCCAGCAGTTCGATCACGAGTCCCGCCCGCCCCATCAACGGGCGGCGGTCGCCACCCAGCCCCGGTTCCATACCGGTCAGAGGGAAACGATCACTGCCAAGCATTGGCGAATCGCCGGTGGGCGGTTGGTCGGTCATGGCTGTTGGCTCTGGATAAACTGTTCCTCGATTACCTGGAGATTATCAAAAGCGGCCTGGAAATTACCATACGATGAGCTTTCCCCGATCAGGCCGACCAGCCCTTCGGTGTACTGCAAACCCTGCACCTGGCTGACCGGCGCACCGTTGATCAACAGGGTGATCTGGCCGTCATTTAATTCGATGCGCAGGTGGTTAGTCTGGTTATCAACCAGGATCGAGGGAGCCAGGTTATAGCCATCGGTCAAAGAAGCCTGGGTTTCACAGCCCGCCTGACAATAGCCGATATCGTAACGCCCATCCCCAGTGATCAACACGTAGAAGAAATCCGCCAGGTCACTGGAACCGAGGAAGAATATCCCAAAGCCGCTGGCCTCCGGGCCATGAACCAGGCGAGCATCCACCTCGTAGTAACCATCACCAAAAACCCTCGGCTGGTTGACCCAGGCAACGTACTGAGTCTGATCAACTTTCAGTAAATACTCGCCGTTCTCGACGATGCCTGATCCATAGCTCCCTTCCCCGACCAGCCAATCCCCGGCAGTATCGAAGGTATCCAGATATGGCCCCTGGGCGGTGACCACGATCACGGTCGGGCGGGGGGTGGGCTGATTACTGACCGGTCCGATCAACGGGACATTGCAGGACAGGATCGCGGCGGTCAGGAAGACAGCCGCAAGCATCATGGGAAAGATAGTTTTTCTGACGTTATTGTTGCTCAAGTTTCACCAGCCAATCATTGAAGTGTGGGCAGGCACGCCGGATTCGATCCAGGCCGATCTCTGAGGCGATTTGTGGACCATCAACACGTTTATTGTATTTTGGAATAAGGTCCCTTAATCTGCGAGAGGGTGGGTTCTGATCATCGATTTCTTCCGGGGAGTTGAAAGATTTTTTAATTCTGTTCAAGGAAGATGCCAGGGATGTTGCACCAACCACCTGCGCGATTATCTCAGGCGAGGTAAAAAGCAGCGCTTCAAACTCGTGCAAGGATAGGTAGGGAATAAAGCGCCGGTCACCAATATCGGTTTGAAACTGCTCTTCAAGATGCAATGCCCGATCCTGGGCCATAGAAAAAGAGCCTAATGTCGCTTTACCAGGAAAGTCCTGCGCAAGAGCATAATAGTCCAGCATGGTAGTAACAACTGAGGCGCTGGTATCGTCTAGAAAATTCAATATTTGCTTACGAGTCCTGGCATAGGTTACATAACCACCCTTGAAAGCCGGTCTACCAGGTTCATGGCGAGTTCTAATCGTCACAGGTTTCAAATATAATGCTCTACTCTCCAGGTAGGGAGCCAGGATGCCCAGCACAAATCCCTGTTCCGTCGGCCCTTCAACTAGAATAAAGCCATGTTTCATCGCGAGGGTGCCCCACCTACAACGTTTTTCTCCCAGATTTCGCCCAGGCTGTAATCCTCCAACCAATTGGCGATCTTTTCCGTACTGAGACGATTAAAAACGGATGGGCCGTCCTGACGCTCAACAACGATGACATCCTCCGGGTCAAACTCATCGACCAGTGCGGAAGATTGGGTCGTTACAATGACCTGAGTTGAGACAGAAGCACTCCTCAACATCCCGGCCACAAGGCTCAATGCGTAGGGATGCAGACCTAACTCCGGCTCGTCTATCAGGATGGTCGAAGGCAATTCAGGCTGCATCAACAGGGTTGTGAGGCAGATAAAACGCAGCGCCCCGTCGGATAGCACATGTGCCTTGAGGATGGAATCTGAACCGCGTTCACGCCACTCAAGCATAATGATGTCAGGGTTTTCGGGATCGGGGCGCAGGGCAAAGTCATCAAAATAGGGATTCGCCATCTGGATCGTTTTAACGATACGTTGATAATGGTCAATTTGTGTCTTTTTGAGAAGATATAGATAGGCCGCCAGATTTGAGGCATCGGTTCTCAGGTATTCATTATCGTTCAGATTGCCTGCTTTTTTAACTTTTGCTGAATCACTTGTGTCATGGAAGTGATAGACTCTCCAGCTTTGGAGGGTGTTAAACAGGAAGCCAAACATACCACCGGGTTGAGTTTTGGCCTCTCTGAAAAGCCAGGACTCTTGACTTGGTTGGGCCATATCCTGTATTCCCATTCCACCATAATGCCGCACTTCGTGACTGATGTACAACGTGTCATCGACTGCCGGTTCCAAATGGAGTCCGTATTCCCCATCTTCAAAAGTCAAACGGATGAATATCTCATCGGTTGTTTTTTGCCCATAATGAAGAAATGAGTTGGCTCTCCCTGACTTTTGAACATACGCCTGCAAATGTAGTTCGGCAACTTGATGCAGCAGCTCAAATACATCGATGAAATTCGACTTGCCCGACCCATTCGCCCCGATCAATACGTTTAGCGGACGAAGCTCTAGATCAAGTTCGCGAATTGATTTGAACCCCTTGATTTGAATCCGATCGAGCCTGCTCATGATGCGCCCCTTGTAAATGGTATCCTCTCTACAAATGATACGTGCCCCACCCTGATTGGGCAACAAAAAAGAGCAGGCGATTGACTCGACCTGCTCCGGTATCCGGTTATGACCAATAAGTGCGTGGGCGCTCCTGTAGCACACCATCGACATAGATATCCAGCTTTTCGTTATAGAAGGCCAGCAGGTCTTTGATCTTTGGCATTTCGGGGATCGGGTTGAGGTAGGCCCAGACGATGTTCTCATGAACAGTATCGTTCACATCCACCGACCAATAAGAAGCCTGGCCCTTGTATGGACACCGGGTGTGTAAATCGGTGGCAGTGAGCAGTTCCATGCGGACATCTCCTGCAGGAATGTAGTAGCGAGTCGGCAAGCCGGTTTCAAAAAGCAGGACGGGCCTGGTTGTGTCGGCAACCGTCACACCGTCGATCTCAATCCGGACATGCCTCGAACTATGAATCGCATCCACCCGATGAAAAGGATCGCGAGGATGGACGAAGACTTCCTCCTCTTCCTCATACCAGGCATCCATCGCATTCCAAACAAAGGTGATATAGCCGCCGGTATCCGGGCGGCCTTCGGGGATGGGGTCATAAGTCCAGGCGGCGTTGTCGGCTTCCCGATCACCAACGCTGACCGTCCAATGTTTCGTATCCCCCTTCAGGCCAGAATGGGTGGTGTGATCGGTAAGGACAAGCGCATCCATATCCACATCTTCAACCGGGAAGAAATAATACAGGTGAACGCCGTCATCGCGGAGGAGCATCGCGTCGTCCGTATCGGCGATGGTCGCACCGTTGAATATCACACGCACGCGCCGACCGGTTGCCTGCCACACACCGCGAAGTGCCTTTTTCGGATCAACTGCCGTCTTGACTGTCATGATGATTATCTCCCATCACATATCCATAACCCTATCTTGTAGACGCAGGGAGTGGGACAGATATTACGGAGGCCGGGCCATCATGAGTTGAAAGCCCGGCAATATACAAGCTATTTGAACTGATGCCGTTGGCTAATGAAGAATACCAGGAAGAGCATCCCAACAATACCAGAGCATATTGCCTGCCATACAGGCATTAACCCCTGGGAAGCGATAATGAATAGATTAATGTAGCCAAACACTAATAAGCCAATGTACATCCAGAGGGCCCATTTACGCTCCAGCCAAAAACCTACTCCAACTACAAGGTTAAAGCCCCCAAGCACAACGGAACGGATAAGAACAGAAGTAGTCAGTTCAATATTCATACTGGATGCCCAAAATGGACTGGCAATACCCTGAAGACCATTGAGAACAATGATGACCGCCCAAAATTTGAATGGGAATTTTTTCTCCTGTGCAGGTTGTTCGTCAACAGATGTCATTTTGTCTTGCTCCTCTTTCCCTGAGTGTATAGATGAGAAGCAAATTATAGCATCAAGGGACATGATCACAGAGTCATCAGGGGGCGTTATCGTACCCAGGGAGGAGCGTCCTGATCGCGGCGGAGGAGACCATAGACAGCGGTAGTCGGGGCAGCTTTCTCGATCAGGAGCAGGGCATAGGCAGCGGCCTGACGCACATCCGGCGATTCGTCGTCAGTGGCAGCAGCCTGCAAATAAGGAATCGCCCGGTGATCACCCAGATCGCCCAGCGCTTCGGCTATCGCCCGGCGCGTATCGGCTTCTGATCGGTAAAACAGTTGGAGCAGTCCCGGCAGCGGGTCGGAGCCGATTTTGCTCAGAGCGCTGATCGCCCAGCCGCGCACCGCCGGGTCAAGCAGGGCATTGGTCAATTCAGAGATGGCCCGCTGATCCCGGAGTTGTCCGAGGTTCCAGGCTGCATGAGCGCGCACATCCGGCTTCGCATCTTGCAAGGCTTCCAACAGGGTAGGAACCGGGTCAGCGCCGATCCGGCGCAGTGCATCAATACCGGCCCGGCGTACCCGCCAATCCTCGTGGCGGAGCGCGTCCAGCAGATCGGGGACAGCCTCCTCACCGATATCGGACAATGCACCGACCACCGCCTTATGGAAACGTTCCGCAGCGCGATCCGGGGTCGGAGGTGCGGTCAGTGAGGCCAGCAAAGCCGAGGTCGCCCCGATGCCGCCCAACGCTTCGGCGGCTGCCACCCGCACGATCAGGCTGGAGTCGGACAGCAGCGGAACCAGCTCAGGGATGGCATCCTGGCCGCGTTGGGCCAGCTTGAGTAATTCGGCTACCCGTGCGTGCGCCTTGCGCTGCTCCTGGAGGATGATCTGGTAAATCACCACCCCACCCAGAACAATCACTGCCGCCGGGCATACAATCAACGGGATAACAGTAAAATCCATGCCCTCAAGCATACTCGAAGATCGGATAAGTGGGTAGGAACTCATCCTCTCCTTTTCCAACAATATATGACACGATCTGACATATATTGGTTCTATTATGGCAGAAATGACGGATGGTTCCGATAGACAATCATCAAAGACTATAGGAGGATATTTTATGAATCTGATTCTAAAAACACTATTGTGGGGATCGATAATAGGAGTTATTCACTTCATTATCGTGGGACTTCTTTATCAAAATCCCTTTGTAGCAAAATTATATAAAGAAGCAGAAGGTCACCCAGGAGTCAAAAAATGGGATAATCAACAGAGATATTTAGTGTCGATGTTTCTAGGCACGCAAATCGAGATCTTCATCATGTCGATAGGATACATTTTTTTGATTTCAGTGCTGGACAAAACCTTTTCGAGCACCTTGATATTGGCTTTGATTTTTTCCGGGATAAGAGTCTATCCGCGCTTTTGGAATATGTGGATTCAATCCACCTACCCCAACAAACTTCTGGTCACTGAATTCATAAACGGGATTATCGGCACTTTTGTTATCGTATTTGGACTTTATTTACTCCCAACATAGGTGAACTATTGACAAACACAGCAACCCGGTTGATTACGTTGATCATGCTGCTCCAGCAGCGCCCTAACCGTAAAGCCGCCGACCTGGCCGAAGCGTTGGGTGTTTCGGTGCGGACATTCCACCGCTACATCGACATGCTGGATGATATGGGTATCCCGGTTTATTCGGAGCGGGGGCCATACGGGGGATTCTCATTGGTACGAGGGTATAAACTGCCACCGCTGATCTTCACCCCGGAGGAAGCTGTCGCCATCTATCTGGGCACCAATCAGGTGATCGAGATGTGGGGCCAGCTCTACCAGGAAGCAGCGCAGGGAGCACTCGCAAAGCTCCAGAATGTGCTCCCCGATGAGCAGCTCAAGGAGATCGGATGGGCGCGGCGGTCACTGGTAGCAACACACATGCACCGTGCCGACTTTACCCGCTATGAACCCATGCTTGACGATCTGCGTCGTGCTGCCCGTGAGCAGCGCCGGGTAGCGATAGTCTATCAAAGCACCCAGCATCCCGAACCGGTACAGCGTGAGTGTGATCCGTATGCGATGGTACATCGCTGGGGCTGGTGGTACGTGATCGGCTACTGCCATCTGCGAGGAGCGATCCGCACCTTCCGGGTTGACCGGATCATGTCATTGGAACGGCTCGATACAACATTTGAGCAGCCGGAAGATTTCGACATATATGAGTATCTCCGGTCAGAGCGACCGGCAAGACCAACAATGATCATCAAGATTCGCTTTCCCCCGGAAACAATTCAGATGGTACGGGATGATCCGTCCTTCTGGGAAACGGTCGAGGAACAGCCAGACGGATCGGTAATGGTGACCATTTCGACCGAGCTAGATCTTAACTGGGCAGCGCGGATGGTATTGGGCCTCGGCCCCAATGTCGAAGTATTGGAGCCGCCCGAACTACGCCAATTAGTGCGCGATTGGGCACAGGCTATCGCCGCCCGGTATGAATCATAATTTATTTTGAGGAGATATTGTTAGATGGAACAAGAAGACGGAAAGAACATACAGGTGACCTGCTGCGGATTATGTTGTGGAGCCTGCGCCAGCCATAACGGACAGATCCAGAATACGGCCAGATATCTGAACGACCTGCTGACCGTGTACGACTTTGGTGAATGGGTACCGCTGCTGGCAGAAGTTGTCCCGGCGACCAAACACTACCCGGAATTTGCCGGGCTGCTTGATTGGTTTAGTTCGTTTAGCTGCCCCGGCTGTGAAAAGGGCGGCGGTGATCCAGACTGCCCGATCCGGCTGTGTGCTAAAGAGAAGGGAATTGCCGGGTGCTGGGAATGCGACGAAGCTCCCTGCGAAAAGACTCAGCATATCGACCAGGGCTATACGCCGATCCCTGTTAACAATCGCCAGCGTATTCGAGAAGTCGGGATCGAAAAGTGGCGGGAGGAACAGGCAGTAAAGATCAAGGCAGGCTACAACTATTTTGATGTTATCGGTCAACGAACTTTAAAGGAAAAGGCGAACAAAGATTCATGAAGAAGGTAAACGTTAAAAAGGCTGCTTTGTGGGGGATCGTGGTACTGCTGATCGATATGGTGGTCGGCAATCTGCTCTACATGAATCCACTGGTATCCGGTATATATGCCCAATACGAGGGACACCCTTCCACCAAACCGATGGAAGCCTTCGGTGGGCTGGGGAACTGGCTGGCGCTGACAATGACTTTTAGCATCTTTCTGGTGGCGGTGTTTATCGCCCTTTACCTGACCCTGTACGATGAGCTGCCCGGCCAGGGCTGGCGAAAAGGGCTGTTCTACGGGTTGATGCTGGGAGTGGTGAAGGCAGTGCCCGAAGCCTTCAATCAATGGATGCTGTTTGATTACCCAACCATCCTGATTATGTTACAGTTGATCAACACCCTGATCGGATTGATGATCTTCGGGACGGTGCTGGCGGTGATCTTCAAGCGGGCAGGCGTGATCCGGCATGGTGATGCAGTCCCGGCATAATATTGAAACGATCATCTCCCTCCTGGCATAGCATAACCAGGAAGGAAATGATCTACGGATCTGCCTGATTTGGTATACTATGAACAAAGTTGCTCCTAGCATTGGAGTTTGTGATGGTATCGAAATCATTTGATGTACATGATCCACAAGTAACAATCCAGACTTTGCTCTCCCAACTACGCGATGGTCTGGAAATTGTGCTGGTCGAAGGGGACAAACCAATCGCTCGATTGGTGCCAGTCGAAGAAGACGTCAAGCCAAAAGAAAAGCGCATACCAGGACTACAACCCGACTCTATCTGGGCAAGCCAGGATTTTGATGATCCACTGATGAAGTAAGAGATACCCTGACTAGCCCCAGCCTTAATCCGGCACAACAGGCAGCGTAAAACAAAAAACGCTGCCTTTGCCTACCTCGCTGGTGATACCAACTTCGCCACCCAGCTTTTTGATGATACGCAGCACAATCGACAACCCCAACCCATACCCGGTCGCCTTGACCTGATCAAGACGGGTGAAGGGAGTAAAGAGGCGATCTTGTTCCTCAGTCGTAAGGCCCGGTCCATTGTCGCGAACCCAGAAGCTGACAAATTTACCATCGCGGTCTGCGCCTAATTCGATACGGGGCGGCTGCCCGCCATACTTCATCGCATTGCTGAGATAGTTGACCCAGACCTCGATCAACCAGGGGCTGTACCCCAGTACGGTCGGCCAGGAATCCGGGCTGATAATTTCAGCCTTATACTCCGCGCTCATATGCTCCAATCGATACACAGCCTTATTAACAACCCTGCCCATGTCAACCGCTTCAATCTTGACCTCGGCATCGCGCACACTCGCCAACAGCAGCAGTTCGTCAATGATGCTGGTCATCACGGTAGCATTCTTGGCAATGACACGCAGATAACCTGACACCTTGTCATTCAAGTCAGTGCTGTAATAACTTTCTAGCAAATCTGCATGCAGCAGGATCACGTGGATCGGGTTCTTCAGGTCATGCGCAACCGTATGGGCAAAAGCATCCAACTCCTCATTGCGAGCTTCGAGTTCAACCGTATGGCGCTGCAAGGCTTCCTCCGCTTCCTTACGAAGGGTGATATCCTCTTTAGCCGCAAGATAATGGGTGATCTCTCCGGCAGCATCCCGGATCGGAGAGATAGAAGCAGATTCCCAGTAGAGGCTGCCATCTTTCCGCTTGTTATGGAACTCACCCCGCCATTCCTTCCCGGCAGCGATAGTCGCCCACAACTCTTCATAGACCTCCGGCGGCGATTCACCCGACTTCAGGATACGCGGATTCTGGCCGAGAGCCTCCTCAATCGTATAGCCGGTGGTTTTCGTAAACATAGGGTTGGCGAATTCGATGTTGCCGTCCAGGTCGGTGATCACAATCGTATTGGCGCTTTGCTGAACGGCCCGTGAGAGCTGGCGCAGTTCTTGCTCGATTAACAGCCGCTCGGTGATATCACGGGCAGATTCAACGATGCCGGTAAAAGCGCCCTGGCGGTCGTATAAGGGCGAAGCGATGATCTCGACAAAGCGGGTTTCGCCATCCTGCCGGACGTGTTCGTGTGTCACGGTGACAGGCTTGAGCGACTTACGGACATCCTCCAGCGGGCAGGGATGCTCGCATCCATCGCAGGGGGTATCACGATGATGGGACACCTGGTAGCAATAAAGCTGCCCCAATTGATTCCCCGCATACTGTTCGCGGGCAGCTTTATTCATCAGACGAATGCCATAATCCGCACCGATCAGCATGATTGGATCGTTGATACCGTCAATGGTTGCCTGGAGCAGATCACGGTTTGCATTGTGCTCAATCTCGATTCGCTTGCGTTCGGTGATATCCACAAAAGAAACCACGACAGCGTGAGGCTTTGTTTCATGCTCTTCGTAAAGTGGGGCACTGCTGATCGAAGCCCAGGCAAGCGTACCATCGGGTTTATAGATACCCATCGGAACATCGGTTTGTGTTGTACCGCTTTGCAAGGTGAGTGTCACCGGATGCTCTGAACTCGGGAACGGTGAGCCGTCCTCGTGGATGGTGCTTAAATCCAGATCAGCGAGGCTTTTGCCTATCAAGTCCTCGCCCAGAATACGCTCGGCAGTGGGGTTAGCCGCAATGATCACCCCCCTATCATCATGAACCATGACCCCTTCAGCCAGCGCCGTAACCAGCGAACTGTAGAGTATCTCGCTCCGCCGCCAGGTTTTTTCGAGCCAATCCCGGTGATAGGTAATAGCAAACAGGATAACGGCCATGGTCACATTAAAACTGACCGGCCCATCAATAACTTCCGGCAGGGTAAAGCCCGGCACGATCAGCGCAAAGATGATCAGGCCCGCAACCTGGAGAACAAAAACCCCCACGATCAACTTCAGTGACAAAAAGAGAGCACTGAATACGACCATGACCGCCAGGTAATTTAAAATCTGTAGGCCGGTTTCGCTCCCGACCGAAAAAGCCAGGACATAGAGCATCAATGTTCCGGTGACAGAAACCAGGATGCTGGCGATCTGGTAATAGCCCTGGCGGCTCAACAGGTAGGAGATCAGCAGGGCAACCCCGACGATGATCCGGGTAACCGTCGCCGACCATGTTTCAACGCCCGCCGCCATGCGCACAACGTAGAGTAACACCTCCAGGAGAATCATGAAGATCATGATGGAGACAAGCAAAGCGGAGAGCCGTCTGCGGTTGGGTTCCTGAACGGAGTCAATCGGGGTGACCAGGCGTAAGAGCAAGCCCGGTGACTGCTTATGAGAATCTTCTGCCATGTTGCTTCAACTTTGCATGATAAGGTTGCCGTCTCTTCTAAAAAGAATTATAGCATCTTTCCACCTGGACATTTGTAGGGCTTGAGTAACCAGCCTTCATCATTCCTGTATGATATTCAGTATATACCGAACGCCGTTTATCCGATAGATTGATCAGCGCAGCCCCAGCACGCCAAACAGGTACAGCAGCCCAGCCGCCAGTGAGCCGAGCGAAACGAACAAGAGGTGGATCGGCTTCGTGCCTTTGATGGCTCCAACCAGTTCAGAAGGGATATACAGCGCACGCAGTAGATAGATGATCGCAATCGCGTACAGGACGATCTGCAGCAGGGGAAGCCGTCCGATCAAATCCGCGCCGGAGAAGGCATAAGCACTCCAGGCCGCGAACATCACGATCAGGCCAAGCGTAACCGGCAGGATAAACGATGAGCCTTCTTTAGCTATCTCCGACAGTTCCCCTGCCCCGAAGAATGCCCAGGCTCGCGGCCTGATGGCGAAGAAAATATGCAGCAGGGTAACGAAAAAACTCAGGATACCGCCGAGCACAAGATAACCTCCCGGTGGAGTCAGAAGTTCCTGTAGGTTCATTACTATAACCTATCTTCCTTTCGAGAATACCGGTTATTCATCCCCCCTCGAAAGTGTCAGATCAACGCAAGGATTGGTACAGCTCCCACAAGGTTGCTAACCGGCTGCTCAACCGCTCGACGAGCTGCGGCGACGGGCCATCCGCACCGACAGCGCTGGTGGTCACATCATCGTTGTTATCGAAGACAACATAAGGCACTTTGATGCCCTTGGCTGTCAGGTAGCCGGGATCACCTGCCGAGAAATCGGCGAAATCATCATGCTTATAGAGCCGTTCCATCTTCTCGTCGGATAGGCCGTGTTCAAGGATACTGTCCGGGCGATCAGGGTTATAGCGTTTGCGGTTCTTACGCAGCGATTCCTCGTAGGACACTTCGAGATACAGAACGGCGGCGCGTTGAAGCAGATCCTCCGACAGGTGATCGAAAGCCTCGCGGTAGCCGCCGTGAGCCGTCCCGCGTGAGAACTCGACCAGCACCGTATTCTTCTCGTGATAGTCAGGCTGGTCGCGCACCAGCTTCTGATAATCCAGGCTGATTCGTTCGATCAGCACATGCCACATAATATCGTCTCTAAAATACTGGGTGGGTGTCGTATGCAGGCGGGGATGTTTCAGCGCTTCCAGGATGGCATCTTCCTCGAACCAGGTCCACAACATCGGGAAGTCGTCGATCTCATCAAACGGCCCGACATGATAGCGGCGCGAGCGTTCTTCCTCCGGGGTGTTTTTCAGCAGGTGGATGATCTCACTTTTGCCTGACGCCGGGCGGGCATTCAGGATCAGCACGTCAAAGTTGTTACCTGACATAGCTACCTCTCTTATCTGGTGGGGGATACACTTCTGTCGAGAATACCCCAGAGTCAACTGAAGCGACAACCATCACTCAGCGAGGATCAGAACACTGGCTAAGGTAAGCTGCGTCGATTGGCGGAGATAATCCGGGGAGAGATGCTCCACCGTGTCAGCCTGCGAGTGCTGATAGTTCACATCTTCGATCGCTTCGATCAGCCGCACGGCGGGATAACCCGCATCGCTGAAAGGAACGTGATCCGAGTAGCGGCCCGGTCGATCGACGGTCGGCTGCACCTGCACATCGAAGTCAGGCAGATAGGTTTCTCCAACCAGAGCGATGGTGCGGGCCAGACCACGCGAGGGTGAGTCGTCCGGCTCCGCGGAAAACACCCGGATCGCTCCCTCGCCTGCCGGGCCGGAGGCATTGCCGATAATATCCAGAACGATCACCGCCTGGATATCGTCGCCGCGCTGCTGTGCCAGTTCGACGTAATGCTGGCTGCCCTGCTTCCCAACCTCCTCCGCCGAGAATGCGATCAGGACGATGTTTGCGTTATGGGTCGGTTCGAGGGCTAACAACCGGGCCAGTTCGATCAGAGCGGCAGCACCGGAGGCGTTGTCATTAGCCCCAGGCGCGGGGGATTGATCATCACGTAGATCGACCGTCCGTGAATCGTAATGCGCCCCGACGATCACCGTCCCCGCCAATGGGTCACCGCCGGACAGCGTGGCGATCACGTTGCGTTGAGTGGTGAACATCCCGTTGTAGGTCAGGGGAAATTCGTCGTAAGTCACGTCGATGTCCCCCCCCACCGCCGCGAATGAATCATAAATATATTGGGCGGCATCGCTGATATGCGGGCTGTTGACGTGCCGGGTGGGGATAGACGATAGTGCGGCGACATGCGCCATCAGGTTGTCCGCCGACACCTGTTCGAGACACAATTCTAGGCCAGGTTCGGTTGGAGGGGTTAACGTGATCGTGGGAGGTGGCGATGTGGCTGAGGGGGTGGACGATTGGGCGGGCAAGGTAGGTGTTATGGGAGCCGATTCAGAATCGGAAAAAGCATCCTGTACAATTGGCGGCCCGCAGGCCATCGCCGCTGTGATTAGCGTCAGAGCATAGACAACAACTCGTTTCATGGGCTGATCTTAGCGACTGGCTTATGCAGCGATCAACTAACCACCCAACTCCTCGCGAACCACCTTGAACGCAATCTCCGCCATCTCCAACGTGTAATCGATATCCGCATCGGTGTGAGCTGCGCAGATAAACCAGTTGTGATGCGGGTGAATGAACACCCCCCGGTCGATCATTTCGCGGGCGAAAACCTGCATGTGATACAGGTCAGGGTGATCATCGAAGGTCATGTAGGGGATAGCCGGTGGTCCCGACACGGTGACTTTGTATCCATGCCGGGCAGCAGTCTCGATCAGCCCATCCTTGAGCTTATTGCCTAAACGCGCCATATGCGGGATCGCGTCGGTTTCCTCCAGGATGCGGAGGGTGGTCAGAGCCGCAGCCATCTCGACCGGCGAATACCAGAAAGTGCCGGACAGGAAAACAGCCTCGGCTGCGCCCAGGATCGCTTCCTTGCCCACTGCTGCTGAGATCGGGTAGCCGTTGCCCATTGACTTGGAATAGCACGCCATGTCAGGCTCGATACCAAATACCTCGTGGTTGCCGTGAATGTCCAACCGGAAGCTGGCCCGGATGTCATCCAGCACAATCAGCATCCCCTCGCGGTCACAGATTTCGCGGATACCCTTCCAGAATCCCTCGGCGGGCATCTGCTGCATGGCACAGGCCGGGTGATAATACGGCGTCATGATCACAGCGGCTATCTCGTCCTTGTTCGCTTTAACCAGGGCTTCAAGCTGATCGAGGCGGTTCCAATCAAAGCCGAGGATATTGGCCTTGTCTTCAGGCAGCACCCCGGCGGGATATGACGAACACCAGGCATGCGAACCGTGATAAGTTCCTTTGACGTAAGCGATCTTTTTACGGCCCGTGTGTTCCCGCGCCACCCGGATCGCCCAGGTCGTCACGTCGGAGCCGTTCTTGGCAAACACCGCCCAATCGGCCACCGAACTCAGTTCAACCAGCCGTTCGGCCAACTGCACCATCGACTCGCCGGGGTGGTTGAAGGCGGTTCCCTTACTGGCCGCCTCTCGGACAGCAGCCTCGACTTCCGGGTGAGCATGCCCCAGAACCACCGGGCCATAGCCGCACATAAAATCGATGAACTCATTGCCATCTACATCCCAATAATGGCCGCCCGCGCCCCGCTCGACGAAATAGGGGCTGGCCCCCGGCAGAACAAATCCGGGCTTACGTGTGCCGTAGATTCCCTCCGGGATGACTTTCGCCGCCCGCAGGAACAGGTCGACGGATTTTTGATACTTGCTCATTTGCTGTTCCCACCTTTCATCAGGCTGGAAAATCGCCCCAGGAAGATATTGACCTTCTCGATCAGGGGGATAAATCCCCGGACGCGCACATCCCCTGTGCCGATAGCCACCACCGCGCTCAAGTCACCGTCGATCAATTGTTTGGCCGCGTCAAGGCTGGCGAGTTCCATCACGGCATTAGGATGCTCTACCGGCTGGTCAAAAGTGGTGCTGAAGAAGTTATCCGCTGACTTGGTGAAAGTCCCGGTCGGGCCGTCCGGCAGCACATTGACCATCAGCGTACCGACGGGTGTGGCCTCAGCGATCTGGGCCAGAGACGGGTCATCGTTGGCAACAGCAACCATCCCCCCCAGCATAATGCGGATACCGAGCTTAACCAGGAACTGCCGGGCTTCCGGCCCTTCCGCCTGCTGACCGTCACCCTGCAAATAATAATTCAGCCGCTTTCCAAGCCTGGGGAATCGCTCGGTCAGGAAGTTCAGCCGGGTGAATCCCTTGCGGATACCCGGTGTGATTTTATCCCCGGCCATCAACCGGTTGAAGCGCTCCGCGGTCGGGAAGGTTAACCACAAATCCGGGTGAGGGTGAATGCCGACTCCATGCCGGATGGCGGAGTCTTTCATCTCCAGGTAGGCAGCTGGGCCATGCTTCACATCAAACTGCAAGACTAGATTTTTCCCGGCTATGGCGTCTGCAGCCTCCTGATCATAATCGACGAGGTTTTCCATCAAGGGAAGCACCCCGTTCAAAAAAATGCTGGCTTGTAAGGTCTGATCCACGTGGGTCTCCTCCCTGATCCTAACAACCAATCTGGCGGGCAATTATCCCTTACTTCCACCGACTTACCAAATGCAGTTGAAATCGGGTACGATTGATTAAGGATATCTGGGAGATTGGAATGTCTGAGACATTAGACCACCTGATTGCTCAATTAAAGAACGATTCACTTGATGAGCGTATGCGCGCGATCAAAGCCTTAGGCCACCCCGATAACGCTCATGCTTTGGAAAAACTCCTTCCGCTGTTTGATGAAACTCGCCCTTATTATCTGCTGGCCACCCTCATCGAAGTGGTGGGGCGAATAGGCGATCCCAGGGCACTTTCTGTGTTGACACCTGAGATGGCAGATAAACACAGCTACGAGTTCAACACTGACATTCGGATGAGTTGGGCCATTGCGAACATTGGTGCACAGGCAAAACGACCTGCCATACAGCAGCAAGCTGCCCGTGCATTGGTTCGTATGTTTCCCTCCTATCAGCTATCCAACAGGTATCTATTGCACCGGCTTCCCTGGGAAGAAACCTCACTGCTGGATTCGGTTGCCAGCTTGCTGGGTGATTCTGACCAGGAGATACGAGTCCTCTCCGCGATTTTCCTGGGGCTGCACGGTGACCAGCGCAGCAGTAATGTGCTGATTGAATGCCTGCGTTTTCCTGAGCGATTCGGGTTTGAATCGGTGGTGGGGAAATTGAATGATGTCACGCAGTCTTTGGTGGTGGCCGAAGAGCGACAAGCCGTTGACATATATCTTGAACTGTTGAGTCTACCCAATCCGCCTAAGCATGCAGCGCGTGATCTTTATATACCATTAGAAAGATGGGGTGATACACTGACGGCTGATGAGCGCCGCCGGTTTACAGAGAGCGTGCCGAAGATATGCGCTTACCTGACCAGAGGTGATGTTAATCCTTATTTTGTGACAAGCATTCGAGCAATCAAATCAGAAGAGGCCAATCGGATCGTTGATGAATGGCTGAATGAGGAAATCTATCACTTGTTTGCCTCATTTATCGAACAGGGCGATCCTTCCGAGGTTCCCACCGATA
>JBNKDD010000082.1:0-20456 GCA_050288085.1 Anaerolineae bacterium | reverse complement strand
TGTGAAATGGCTCGGCGAAGTCGATGGCTACAAATACATAGAAGTCGATGATGATTTTTATGTTCTTGGCGTGAACGCAACTCGTGGACTCGACAGCTTGAGTACGGTGTTAACAGTCTCCTCCGATCTCAGTCGGCCCCTTACTGATGAGCAATTAATCGCGAAACTTTGGAACGACGTGCAAACGCTGAAGGTAGGATAATATGACTCAAAATCACCACACGCCGCTTGTTCCCACCGACACAGTGGACGCTGCTACAATTAACAACCCACTATCCGATCTTGATGGTGCGATCTCTGGCATTTCTTCATCCGGTACGAGCTTTCCTGTGACTCCTAACGAGGGTGACCGGTTTATTCACACCACTGATAAGATCACCTATGAGTATCACGATGGTAAATGGCGTCCCATCCTTTACACTAGAGACCTTGCGATCATCATTGATGGTGGCGGCTCTGCCATCACTGCTGGCGAGAAATATTTCTTGAGAATACCGTTCAATTGCCAAATTATCTGGTGGTACATTGCCGCCGATCAGTCTGGCAGCATTCAGTTCGATCTCCAGGTTGACACCTGGGCAAACTTCCCTCCAGATGGCAGTGATAGCATTGTTGCTAGTGCCCCCCCCGCTCTTTCGAGTGCTCAGAATGACGACAGCGGCACTCTGACCGGTTGGACTGCCCAACTTAATGAAGGTGATTGGCTCAGGTTTTATGTTGACTCTGCCACAACAGTTACAAAAGTTACTCTCGTTTTGGTTGCTGAGCTCATTGATGGGAGTTGATCGTGCCTCTAGCTGATGATTTTGTTTCACATTATACGCTCGATTCTGACTATACCGATGGAGTTAGTTCCAACAATCTGACCCTAATGGGGTCAGGTGGATCACTTGTTTCCGCGAAGCTCGGAAATGGATTTGATGGTGGAGGAGCTGGCTATCTGCGAACCGCCGGGTTTTCTGGTATCGATGCTGCCACCGGATTTACGGTTGATTTTTGGTTTAACATGCAGACCAGTACCCATCTTAGATTCCCTTTTGCCTGGACTGGCGTTTCGTCCACCGCCGCGAGTTTGAGATGGAACAGCGTAAATCAATATTTCGACTATCAACTTAGCGGCCCATCTGGAACCAAACACTTATATAGCCCTGTGTTTGATCCTGATCCAATAGATGAATGGATTCACTTCTTATTGTGGTACGACACGCAAGATCAGGGCTGGCGCATCAATAACACCGAATACTCTCAATTATTCGGGTCATGCACTGGCAGCTTGCCATACTTTGCTCTCCTCTCCGACCCCGGTGGCACATACCCAATCGATGGCATTATAGACAATGTCGGTGTGTGGGACAGAAAGTTAACTGAGGCCGAATGTGATACTCGCTATAATGCTGACGCTGGCCTCGCTTATCCTTTTCCGACTCCAATCGGTAGCCAGTTGTTGATCTGGTAATGGCCTCTGATTCAAATTCATGTTATCGACTTTTTTAGGACAAGTGAACTATGGTCGAAGCAACATCAGCAAAAATAACAGACCAAACTGACTTCTTTGGATATCTACTCAAACAGGAAAGTAATGCCGCCGAATTCAGGACCGATTTGCGGCACATCAAAGATGGGATCACGGTGATTCAACGGGATTTCAAGGATGTGACCGGTTTGGTATCAGACCTGCGGGCGGAACAACGCCTGGCAGGGCAGGCCATCGGAGAACTCAAGAATCAAGACCAGAGGCATGATGCGGCCATCAGGGAATTGTCATCAAAGCTGGAGGCCCTGGAGACCAGGCAACAAAAAATGGAAGCTCGGATGGCGCGTTGGGCCGGTATCCTGACCGGTATTCAGGCGATCATTGGTATTGCTATGGCAGTAGCGGAGTTTGTGATATGAAACGTCTTTTGATTTTATTGTTAGTGTTGGCCCTGCTGCTGGCCGCGTGTGATCCGGTCGAGACCGTCACGCCGACCGAAGAAGAACCAACCAGTACGGCCACGGCCAGCCCGTCGCCCAGTGCGACGGCCACTGCGACCGCCACGATCACCATGACACCGACCGCCACATCGACCCCAGCGGGTGAGCCAAACCCGGCCAATCTGCTGAAGAACCCAGGCTTTGAGGGCCGCTATCGCCCGGTGATCTTTGGCGAGGTGAACGTCGCACCGGACTGGGAACCGTTCTACTGTGATGAGCCATATATGGATGAAAAATGCCCGGCGCTGCGGCAAGGAGATGGTAACCCGTTTGAGCTGATGATGGGTCGCCCAGAATTCAAGCCGATTGACAGGGTGAATTATCCTGAGTTGGTCTGGAATGGCGACCTGGCTCAAACCTGGTTCTGTTTTTGGCGGACCTGCAATGCCGGGGTTTTTCAAACCTTCGCTACGGTTGCCGGTGAACAGTATGAGGTCGGCGCGATGGTCCGGTCGTGGTTTAACTACGACGACGATATCCCGTCCGACCTGGAGACTGAAGACGACTGGGCCGGGTCAGTCTGGTGGATTGGCATCGATACCAGCGGGAACAAAAAGGCGTTTGATGAGAGCCTGACTATTTGTCGGTTTGAATCCACGCCGGACAGCCCAGAGGGTAAGAATTTCTACGATAACTGGGTGCATATCTATTGCAGCTTTGAAGCACAGGGTGATGTAGCCACTGTGTACTTCGGAAACCTGCGCACCTGGCCGATTGCCAATAATGACAACTACATCGGCGAGGCTTATGCCTACCAGTTGACCGGGGTAGCAGAGGACAACGAACCAACCCCCACGCCGATAGCGACCGCCAGCCCAGCGGCCACTCCTGAGATTGTTCTCGACCCATCCGCCCAGATACTCGCAGGCTACTATTTCCCCTATGGGGGCATGAATACCAGGGATGAACCGGCCATAACAGGAGAGCTTGTCGGAGGCCTGACTGCCGGGGTCAGAACAGAGGTATACGCAGAGCAAGACGGATGGCTCTGCATTGACAAAAACTGGTCGCTTACGTCAGGTGACCAGTATGAGGAGCTGGTCTGCAACAAGTGGGTTGCATATCAGGTTAATGGTTATACCTACGGCCTGCTGAATGCTGTAGATGTTGAGTATTAAGGAGAATTCTCATGTTTACCGTTGAAAATATTCTACTTGTAGTGGTCTTCCTGCTGGGCCTGGTGCCCATTGTCCAGGGCACGCTGGGGTTTATTCCATCGACTGCCGCTGATGTAGTCAAAGCAATCCTGCATCTGTTTGGGAAGACTCTAAAAGAAGGCTGGGGCGGTTACCTGTTCCTGCTCTTCAACTTCATTGTGTTTGTGGTCGTGTGGCTGATCACAGGGGTTAACCCCGCTGACTACGTGTTGCCGGAGAACGCAGACCAGGCCATCAAGCTGCTGGTTAATATCGCAACCGCGCTGATCTCCCTGGCCTCAATGTACAAGGGCGGCCAACTGTGGCACACCAATGTACTGAAGGATATTGCCCCGAAGTTGTTCTCGATCAAGGCGCAGTCGGTCCCAAACGTGGTGGAGGGCAAGGCCCGCCCAACTCCCCAGGTGACGTAATAGACCTGGAGGTGGCGTGCCAGACGAAACGCGCCAGGCGAAAGCACCGGCGCTGGCGTCGCCAGGCAAAGCGTCACAAAATAGCGGCCTAATCGTGACGAGGAGCGTACCGACGCTTTCGGGAGAAGACTGTTGTCCAATAAGGCCAGGGGTTCGCGCCAAGCGGCTTTACCCGCTTACTGTTTAACTACTCGACATATGTCGGATTTTTCGCTCGCAGGTTACTGGCTCGAAGCCAGTCATCGCTACTATCAAAAGCGGCCAAAAGAGGGTCGCTTTTTCTTTGATTCAATTGATCCCAGCGAGCCTGTAATTAATATTAATAGTGCCCAATCTATTAAGGTTACAAGGTTAGCCCCATTGTGAAAGTATCTACATACACGTGACTACTCCCCATAGCAAAAAGCCAGGGGCTTTGGGCGCATTTATTGGTAATGCCTTCGTTCTTGAAAATAAATGGATTATGTGATTTTAAGAAAGCAACTTCGCCTGTGGCTCGGTACGCGATTCGCCTTTAACTCATATAGGTCAGTCTGGATAGTAGATGTTTATATTCTCCTGATCAATGAAGACATGCTCCGTGTATACGGCAGGCTGAACAGGCTTACCCTGTAAAATGTTGATAGCAAGATTGATCAGTTTGTCACCGTACCATTCGGGGAAGAAAGCAGACGAACCAATGATGCGCGAGTTCTGCCGCCGGATCTCATTTCGGATAATTCGGTCTGCACCCTGCCCGACAATGGCGACATGCTCTTCACGGTCTAGCTTACGAGCAGCCTGTAATGCCCCAAATGCGGCATCATCATTAAAGGATAAGATGGCAACATGCTGGCAGCTTGCAAGCTGGGAAAGGGCTTCGGTAACTGCGACCTCGCTAACTGAACTGGTATTGCCACTGTCTAAATAGACGATGCTGTTTGGGTCAATCTGTCCGATAACTTCTTGTAGTCCATCCACCTGACCATGAATACGAGTCTCCGGCAGGGAGCCAGCACGCGGCTCAATCAGGACAATCATGGCATCAACTTCACCATCCCAATATTCCTGGATCCAGTTACCAAGAGCAAGCCCTGCCATGTGCCCGGACCGGTAGTTATCCACACCAAAGAATGTTGCACCCACAATTGGAATATCTACCGCGATAACCGGGATATTCGCCGCCTGAAACTTTTCCATAATCAGGCTGTTCGTTTTGTAATCGATCTGGTACTCGATGACGAGATCGACATCCTGCTCGATCAGGTCATCGGCCACCTGCATCGCACGCTGAGGGTCCAGGCGATTATCCGCCACCAGCAGGTTAATGCTGCTCAGATTCTGGGCGGCCCGTTCAAGCCCACGACGGACATCGACCGCGATTTGTGAATTCTCCTCACTGAGATTGGCAAATCCAATACGATATCCTTTTTCCGCCTGGTAGGTATAAGACTTCACCCGATCATCTAAACAGACGGTAACATTCAGCCCGGCCTCCCGCACCTGATTAATAAACACAGGATCGGCATCACCATCTGTAACCAGGTACGAGATGGAGGATACATCCAATAAGGGGGCAAGGCCCGATTTGCCAAGTTTGGAGGAATCAACGAGCGCAATCGTCTGGTTAGCAGAAGCCATCAATGTCCGCTTGAGTCGTGCCTGTTCGAGGCTGCGTTCAGTCAGACCTGCCTCTAAGGTAAACCCGACGCCGGATACAAACGCCGAATGGAATTTCAGGTTAGCGATAGAGTCTGTGCCTATCAACGTATTGATGGATTTTCCACTGGTGCTGACTACCCCGCCAATCAAGACAACGGTGTTCGATGGATTCTCGGCGAGAATGCGTGCGATATCGATGCCATTCGTGACTATCGTCAGGTTCCGGTACTTCTCAAGATAGGGGGCCATACACAGCACGGTCGTGCTGGCATCTAGCAGAATGGCCTCACCATCTTCGACCATGTCTGCTGCCCACCGGGCAATACGCTTTTTAGCCTGAGCATTGGCAATATTCACCGGGCCAGCAAATGAGTCTCTGTCGTCATGTTCAATTGGAACGGCCCCACCACGAACACGCCTCAACCTATTTTCTGCTTCAAGAGCATCAAGGTCATTACGAATCGTTGTTTCTGATACGTCAAACACTTCGGCCAGCGATGTTACCTTGACGCTCATGTTGTTATTGACCAGGTCAACAATGCGTTGGCGTCGTTCAAAGGTGGTCATATCGTCGTTCATTAACTCATCCTAATCTGTTCGTCATATCGACGAAACGGAAGTCTACTGCTGATTATACATGAAAATCGAGAGTTTGAAGGCTTGACGCTTTTGAAAACTATCGATATCTGTTGAAAAACAACTTTTATATTGACATTAAAATGGTTTTCATTTATGATGTCAATATCTAATCACAAGAAAACGAAACTTTTCAACAGTTTTCAACAACACCACAGGTTCTTCAACATGGAAAAAACACAACCGGTTATTTCTATGCGAGGCATCCACAAAACTTTTGGAGGCGTGCAGGCATTGAAAGATGTTGGATTCGACATCTACGCAGGGGAAGTCCATGCGCTTTTTGGTGAGAACGGTGCGGGCAAGTCAACCCTCATCAAGATTATCACCGGTGTCTACCAACCCGACAGCGGCGAGATATTGTTGGACGGTAAGCCCGTGCAGTTTGCCAACCCGCGTGATGCGCAGTCCGCGGCAATTGCCGCCATCTACCAGGAACCTAACCTCTTTCCTGATCTGGATATCGCCGAAAATATCTATGTTGGCCGACAGCCTAAAAAAGCAGGCCGGATTGACTGGGCACAGATGTACAAAGATGCAGAAGCCCTACTTGAATCCCTGGGATTGAGGCTGGACGTGCGAACAAAAGCTCGATCATTGAGTGTGGCGCAGCAGCAGATGGTTGAAATAGCGCGGGCGCTATCCCTCAATGCGAGAGTGCTTATCATGGACGAGCCGACTTCATCGCTTACCCTATCCGAAGTTGAAGATTTGTTTGCCATTGCGCGGCGGTTGAAAGACCAGGGAACGGCCCTTGTTTTTATTTCCCATCGATTGGATGAGCTATTCATGCTGGCCGACCAGGTGACCATTCTACGGGATGGGAATTACATTGGCACGCGAATGATCAATAATGTCACCCGTGATGAGCTGATCCAGATGATGGTCGGGCGGTCGTTGGATTCACTCTATCCTAAAGAAGATGTCAAAATCGGCGAGGTTGTCTTCGAAGTCAAGAGCCTGTCTATTCCAGGGCGGTTTGAGAATATCTCATTTGATGTCCGGGCAGGCGAAATTCTTGGCGTGTACGGGCTGGTGGGAGCAGGTCGCACGGATATCGCACGGGCGATTTTCGGCACCGAACCGGCGATATCAGGTCAGATTATCATCAACGGACAGCCGGTCACCATTCGGTCGCCGCAGCAGGCAATGGCATTGGGCATCGCCTATGTACCTGAGGATCGCAAGACACACGGCCTGATCCTACCAATGAGCATCTCCAGCAACGTCACCATGTCTATCCTACACCAATTTGCAACAGCAACCTGGATCAACAACCGGTGGGAAAACGCAGCCGCTCAAGAACTTGCCGAGCAGTTAAATGTGAAAGCTGCCAGTATCTGGCAAAAGGCGCAGGAGCTTTCCGGGGGAAACCAGCAGAAGGTTGTCCTCTCTAAATGGTTGGCAACCAAACCACGCATCCTGATATTAGATGAGCCAACCCGCGGCGTAGATGTAGGCGCAAAATCGGAACTGCACCAGATATTGGGCCAGCTTGCAGCGGAGGGAGTAGCAATCATCATGATTTCGTCTGAACTGCCTGAAATACTTGGCATGAGTGACCGGATTCTGGTCATACGCGAAGGTCAACTCGGAGGGCAGTTTGACCGTGAAGAAGCCACTCAGGAAAAGCTGATGCATGTCATTACTACTGGCTAGCGCTGAAGGCCAATATTAGGAATAACACATGTCAACCTTAACCGAAAAACGCTCTACAACTCCCAACCTGATGCTTTTACTGATGCGCTTCCGAGAAGTCGGAATATTTCTATTCACGATTTTACTGATCATAGTCGTCAGTCTGTTCAGTCCTTATTTCCTGACGATTGCCAACTTCCGCGACATCTTATTGAACATCTCGATCCTGGCAATTGTTGGGCTGGGGCAGATGATGGTCATCATTACCCAGGGAATTGACCTGTCGGTGGGGTCAATGATCGGGCTGGTTGCCATGATGGTGTCCTTCATGATCGTGGCTTACCCGGATCTCAACCCGGCTGTGGCTTTGCTCTTGGGGATGTTATTAGGCGCAGTACTTGGCAGCATCAACGGGGCGATCATTACCTGGGGCAATGTCCCGCCGATTATCGCGACACTGGGTACGCTCAGCATTTACCGGGGGATGGTTTTCCTGTACAGCCAGGGAACCTGGATCAACGCCTTTGAGATGCCGGAGCAGTTCCGTCAATTATCAAAAGGAACACCGTTAGGGGTCCCTAACCTGATACTGATCGCCATCGTGGTGGCGATTGGTGTGTTCTACTTTCTGAACTACACCCAGACCGGGCGCAATATTTATGCGGTAGGCAGCAATCCCGACGCCGCAAATGTCGCCGGGGTGCGGGTACAGCGGATCATCTTCCTGGTGTACATCATATCTGGCGTGTTGTGTGGAATGGCGGGTGTGTTGTGGGCATCTCGATTTGAGTCCGCACAGACAAATACGGCGCTGGGCTTCGAACTGCAAACGGTCGCCGCGCCCGTTGTCGGTGGGGTGAATATCTTTGGAGGCAGCGGGACGGTGCTGGGTGTGGTGCTGGGTGCCTTTTTGTTAGGGGTGATTGAAAACTCCCTGACAATGGTTCGCATCTCACCATTCTGGCAGCTTGCTATCCAGGGTATGCTCATTCTGCTAGCTGTCATCGTTGACTCTGCCATTTTGCGCAGAATACAACGCCTCACCGTCGAGAGTAAATAACCATGTCAACTTCATCAACTGCAACTTCAAGCGAGTCTCGCAGGCAATACAAACCACCTCGATCATGGCAGTCAGCCCTGTTACGATGGGAAGTGCTCTTAGTTGGCCTGATAGTCGTCGTCATCATTGTCAATGCGCAGATCTCGCCCTTCTTTTTGCAGGGCAGCAACCTGTCTCGCGCGGCAAGAGACTTCATGGAATTGGGCATCATGATCCTGCCGATGGCCTACATTATCATCACCGGCAATATCGATCTCTCAGTGGCATCAACCATGGGGATGTGTGCCTCGCTGATGGGGCTGCTGTTCAACACCGGTTGGAATATATGGCCTGCTGCCGGAGCGGCTTTGCTCCTCGGTCTGGTTGCAGGGTTACTAAACGGCTTCCTTATTGCGCGGCTGAAGCTGCCTGCCCTGGTGGTAACGCTGGGGACCTACGCCTTCTATCGAGGGATGGCATACGCCATGCTCGGTGATAATGCCGCACGCGGTTATCCCGAAGCCTTCACTTATCTGGGTCAGGGATCAATCGGGGATACACGCATCCCGTTTTCGCTGGCGCTGTTCCTGGTGCTGGCCGTTATCTTCGGATTGGTACTACACAAAACGACCTTTGGGCGCTACCTGTATGCTATCGGCAATAACGAAGATGCAGCCCGCTATTCAGGTGTCCCTGTTGCCCGGATCAAATTAACCATATTTGCACTGTCCGGGCTGATGTCCGCCCTGGCCGGGATCGTCCTGGCGGCCCGGTTCGGCAGCACCCGTCCCGATATCGGCAATGGGTTAGAACTGGCGGTCATCACGGCGACGGTATTAGGTGGTATCAACATCTTTGGCGGCAGTGGGACGATGATTGGTGCAGTGCTGTCACTGGTGCTGATCGGCTTACTGCGCTTTGGAATGGGATTGAGCAACATTCAGGGGCAGGTACAGAGCATTGCGATTGGCCTGCTGCTGGTTCTGTCGGTGATGCTGCCGTATGTAGGCCGGGCGCTTTCCAGCAGAACCGGATCCTCTGATGGTTTGCAAATGGGACGGTTAGCCAGTGCTGTGATATTTGTCGTGGCTGTCGCCGGATTTATCATCTTTTTCTTCTGGTCACGTGCGTTGGTGCTCACTCAGTGAGATAAGGAGGGATGAGTATAAGACAGGATTTCGTTCATAAACGTGCGACTTTAACTAAAGGAGGAAATAGATTATGTTCACAAAGGGGATCAGCATGTTCAAAAAACACCTAATGATTCTGGTTGTGTTACTCGCCGTCTTTGCAATGGTGGCGTGTGCACCTGCTCCAGCGCCGGTTGAGGAAGAGGCTCCAGCTGAACAAGAAGAGATGGCAGAAGAGCCAATGGCCGAAGAAGAAATGGCTGGTGACATCACCATTGCTCTCGTGCCAAAGAATCTCGGCAACCCGTACTTTGACACCGCCAATGTTGGTGCCCAGGAAGCGGCGGGAGAACTTGGTATCACAGTTGAATACCAGGGTTCGGCTACCGCTGACGCGACCGAGCAGATCCAACTATTGAATTCACTGATTGCCCAGCAGATCAGCGGATTGGCGATTTCGGCGAATGACGCTGACGCCCTTGTCCCGACCGGGAAAGAAGCCATGGATGCCGGAATCCCGGTGGTGACCTGGGACTCGGCAATTGCACCGGAAGGCCGCAATGTGCATGTGGTTCAGGCGACGGCTGAGGGTATTGCTCGTGTTCAGATCGAAATGGCTTCCAGGTTGGCAGATGGCGAGGGCCAGATTGCGATCCTGAGTGCTACGTCAACCGCCCCCAACCAAAACGAGTGGATCGCCCTGATGGAAGAAGTCCTACAGGAAGACGAATACAGCGGCCTCGAACTGGTTGATACCGTTTACGGTGACGACGAAGACGAGAAGAGCTATAACGAAGCGCTCGGCCTGATGCGCACCTACCCCGACCTGGAAGTGATCATTGCGCCGACCACCGTTGGTATTGCTGCTTCAGCCCGCGCTGTTGAGGATCAAGACCGTGTTGGTGAAGTGTTTGTCACCGGCCTGGGAACACCCAACCAGATGCGTGAATATGTCAAGAGTGGATCATCACCAGAATTCGCGCTGTGGAATCCGGGTGATCTTGGCTACCTGGCCGTTTACACCCTGAACGCCATTATCACCGGCGAAATTGCTGGCGAACCCGGCGATTCTTTCGAAGCAGGCAAGCTGGGCAGCTACACGATCGCCGATGACGGCACCGTGCTGCTGGGTACACCCACCGTGTTTGACATCGATAACATTGACGATTTCGACTTCTAACTAGAGTGTCAATGCACTAACGTTAAAAGTTTGGGAGCCCTGTGCATTTGTTTTGGAAGACTATCACAGGGCCCCCTTCCACCATAATAAGATGGGAAGCTGATTATGCATCGAGTGGCCTTTTTACTCAAGGTCAAACCTGAGCGGTTGGATGAATACAAGAAGATTCACCAGGATGTTTGGCCGGAGATGAAGCAAGCTCTCACCGAAACAGGCTGGCATAACTACTCCTTGTTCATGCGGGAAGACGGCCTGATGTTTGGCTACTTTGAAACCCCGCATGACTTCGATACAGCGCGTGCTCTCATGGCCGAGAAAGAGATCAATGATCGCTGGCAAAGCATGATGGCTCCTTTCTTCGAGTCCCCCAGTGGAAACGACACACACGCTGACGAACAGATGGTTGAACTGGAAGAAGTATTTCACCTTCCATAGAGGGGAAGCTTATGTCTGCCTATGAACAACTTGTAGAAGACCTGACACGCAATGGCATTGATATCGATGCCGTCAAACAAAAGCTGAAATCACAGCATATCGAAACGCCAAGCTGGGGCTATGGTAACAGCGGTACACGCTTCAAGACTTTTGCCTGGCCCGGCGCAGCCAATACTGTCCACGAAAAACTGGCCGATGCTGCCTACATCCACAGCTTGACGGGGATCGCGCCATCGGTGGCACTGCATATCCCCTGGGACAAAACCGCCGATTGGCCTGCCCTCAAGCAGTTTGCTGACGAGAAGGGTGTGTCTATCGGGGCGATAAACCCTAACCTCTTTCAAGAAGATCAGTATAAGCTGGGGTCTATTTGCAGTCCGAACGCCGCCGCCCGTGAGGATGCGATCGCGCATATGGTGGATTGCTGTGAGATCATGGAGCAAACCGGCAGCGATATTCTCAGCGTGTGGTTAGCGGATGGCACCAACTACGCCGGTCAGGATGATATCCGTAAGCGTAAACACCTCCTTGAGGCCGGGTTAAAAGAAACCTACAAGCACTTACCGGCGGGCAGCCGAATGCTGGTCGAGTACAAGTTCTTTGAGCCGGGGTTCTATCACACCGACCTGTCTGATTGGGGCACCGCTTATGCGATGTGCCTGAAGCTTGGCCCACAGGCAGAAGTCCTGGTCGATACGGGGCATCATGCCCAGGGAACCAACATCGCCCATATCGTGGCCTTTTTGCTAGATGAGGGTAGGTTGGGCGGGTTCCACTTCAACGCCCGCAAATATGCGGACGATGACCTGATCGTCGGGACAGAAAACCCGTTTGAGTTGTTCACGATTTTCACCGAACTGGTCAGTGCGGGCGAACTATCCGATAATGTGGCGTACATGATCGACCAGAGTCACAACATTGAGCCAAAATTGGAAGCGATGCTGCAAAGCGTGCTGAACTGTCAGACAGCATATGCGAAGGCGCTGATCGTGGATTACAATAGCCTGCATGCTGCTCAAAATGGCGGCAATGTATTGGGCGCATATCGCATATTGACCGATGCTTACGAGACGGATGTTCGCCCACTGCTTGCCCAGGTACGTAAAGAAATGGGCCTGAACCCCGATCCGATTGCAGCATATCAGGCCGATGATTACGCTAGGAAAGTCGCCGAGGAACGGGGGACTGCTGCGGCTGGCGGAGGATATCCTACTTGATGGCAACCAAAACCGTGCTTGCCGTTGATCTCGGCGCGGAATCGGGCCGGGTAATGAGCGTCCAGTTCGATGGGATGGCGCTCACTCTGAACGAAATCAACCGCTTCCCGAACAAACCCGTTTTCGTGCGGGACACCCTACACTGGAATGTGCTTGACCTGTGGCAGAATATCACAGCAGGCATAGAAGCAGGCAAAGTACATCAACCTGCCGGTGTGGGCGTCGATACCTGGGGCGTGGATTTCGCGCTGCTCGATTCGCAGGGCAGCCTGATCTCCTTGCCTGTCCATTACCGTGACAGACGCACCGACGGTATGCCGGAAAAGGTGTTTGCCAAAGTACCCCGGACAAAGATATTTGAGCAGACCGGCATCCAGATTATGCAGATCAACACGCTCTACCAGCTTGCCAGCATGGTCGAGGCGAAATCGCCGCTGCTGGATATCGCCGACACTTTCCTGACCATGCCCGATTTGCTCAATTACTGGTTGAGTGGGGCGAAGGTCGGCGAGTACAGCAACGCGACCACTACCCAGATGTTTAATACATCAACAGGCGAATGGGCGATTGACATCCTCAAGCAGCTCGATATTCCGGTGGATATACTACCGGAGATCGTCCAGCCGGGAACAAGGCTTGGTAATAAGTACGACGGCATCCCGGTGATCGCGCCTGCCTGCCATGATACCGGCAGCGCGGTCGCGGCCATCCCGGCGTCATCGCCGAATTTCGGATACATCAGCAGCGGAACCTGGAGCCTGGCCGGAATTGAAGCCCCCTCACCCATCGTGACACCTGAAGCAGCAGAAGCCAACATTACCAATGAGGGTGGGGTATTCGGCACGATCCGGCTGTTGAAAAACCTCACCGGCCTGTGGATCGTCCAGCAGTGCCGCGCGACCTGGCATGAACAGGGGCAAACTTACAGCTATGCCGAACTGGTCGAACAGGCACGTCAGGCTGTCCCATTGACAGCCATCATCAACCCGAACGACCCGATTTTCCTGCCACCCGGCGATCACCCGGCTCATGTACGATCGTTATGCGAGAAGACGAACCAGCCCATTCCCCAATATCCCGGCGAGGTCATCCGTGTTGTATTGGAAAGCCTAGCGCTGGCCTACCGCGACGTGTTTGAAAAGCTGGAGGCCGTCTCCGGCCAATCGATTGACGTGATCCACATCATCGGCGGCGGATCACAGAACGAACTGCTTAACCAGATGACGGCAGACGCCACCGGCAAACCGGTCTTGGCGGGCCCGGTCGAAGCGACCGTCACCGGCAATGCGTTGATGCAGTTGATTTCGCTCGGCGAGCTTGGCGGGCTGGCAGAGGCCCGCCAGGTTGTGGCCAACATGGCCGGTATGAAACGCTACGAACCGGCTCAATCAACGGAATGGGAATTAGCTTTCGAGCAGTATAAGACACTATGAGGTTTTATCTATCGCACTCTCTCCATCAGCTCATTTGCATTTTGTATCGCATTTACGACAATGGTGTGGCAGTCCTCATTTTTACCGGACAGGGTTAATCGGGTATGCCTCATATAAAGCTGTTTGGTGGTCTGCGTCGTCATGTGAAAGAACATGAGTTTGATCTTCCCGGCCAGTCTATTGATGAAGTGCTGCAAGCACTATGTACAGACAACACGGCTTTGTACGACGCCATATTCGACGGTGAAAGCCTGCGTGCCCACGTGCGCGTTATGGTTTCCGGTCGGGATGTTGAGCTCGATGAAGGGTTAAACACGCCTGTTGGAGAGGCAGACGAAATTGCGATTTTCCCACCGATAGCCGGTGGCAGTGGAGTCGACGCTGATCGGAATTTCATATCATGACATTGACTTAGTTAAGGGAGAATCAGCTTTATGGAAGGCTGGGCAGGAAAAATACTGGATATTGACCTTACGTCGGGCAGCATTGAAACACACCCGCTCGATATGGAAATGGCACGCCTGTATCTCGGCGGGCGAGGTCTGGGTGCTCGCCTGCTATGGGACCTGGTCGGGCCGGAGGTTGAACCGCTCTCACCAGAGAACGTTCTGATCTTTGCAACCGGCCCGCTGACTGCCAGCGGTGCCCAGACCAGCAATCGTTTCAGTGTGACCACCAAGTCGCCGCTGACGGGCACCATCCTTGATGCCAATTCCGGCGGCTGGTGGGGGATGCAGTTCAAGCGCACCAGCTATGATGCGTTGATTGTGCGCGGCAAGGCAGAGAAACCGGTCCTGATCAGCATCACGCCGGATGGGGTCGCCATTGAGGACGCATCGCATCTATGGGGTAAGACCGTTTTCGAAACGACTGAGGCGCTGGGACAGGATAAAAATAAGCGCAATGTGTTGTGCATCGGCCCGGCTGGGGAGAATCTATCGCGGATTGCCTCGATCATGAACGACAAGGAACGAGCGCTGGCCCGCGGCGGTCCCGGTGCGGTGATGGGCAGCAAAAACCTCAAGGCGATTGTAGTAGAAGGTAACCAGAAGAACCAGCCCCAGGATCGCGATCAGTTCAAGTTCATGCTGTATGAGACAGGCAAACTGATCAAGTCCAGCCCTCTCACATCAAAGGCACTGCCGGAATTTGGCACCGCCGTCGTGATGAACATCATGAACGAGATCGGCGCACTGCCTACCCGCAACTTCCAGCAGAGCCAGTTCGAAGGCGCGGAGAAGATCAGCGGCGAGCAGATGACGGATACCATCCTGGTCAAAAGTCAAGCCTGCTGGGCCTGCCCTATCTCCTGCACCCGCATCACAAAAACGGAGAATTCCGAAGGCGAAGGCCCCGAATTCGAGTCCACCTGGGCTTTTGGTGCACAGTGCGGCATCGACGACCTGGAAGTCATTGCCGAAGCCAACTACCTGTGTAATGACCTCGGCCTGGATACCATCTCAGCCGGTAATACCATCGGCTGCGTAATGGAACTTGCACAGCGGGGATTAGTTGACGCCGACCTGGATTTCGGACAGGGGGAACGCTTGCACGAACTCCTCCGCGATATTGCCTACCGGCAGGGAATCGGTGATGAATTAGCAGAAGGCAGCTACCGCTTCGCCGAAAGCCGGGGAGCCCCGGAACTCTCAATGAGTTCCAAGAAACTGGAAATGCCCGCCTACGATCCGCGGGGAATGCAGGGGCAGGGATTGTTATTTGCTACCTCAAACCGGGGAGCATGTCATATGCGTGGCAACATGTTAGGCCCCGAAGTGCTGGCACTGCCCCGGCTGGTAGATCGATTTGCCACCGCCGGAAAGGCCGGGATCGTTGCTGTGCATCAGAATTCGGCGGCAGTGGTCGACTCGCTGGTGATCTGCAAGTTCACCAACATGGCGGTTGCTGAGGAATACTTTGCCCGGACGCTGACGGCTGTCACAGGGTTAGATTTCTCTGCTGAGGAACTGACCACGGCAGGAGAACGTATCTGGAACCTGGAGCGGTTGTATAATCTTCGTGAAGGATTCACCAAGGCTGACGACAGCTTACCCCCACGTTTACTTGAAGAGCCGGTACAAGAAGGCCCCAGCCAGGGCTTCACCGTCAAGTTAGCGCCTATGCTGGAAGAATATTACCAGTTCCGAGGTTGGGATGCAGATGGTGTGCCCACACCGGAGACTTTGCAGCGCCTGGAGTTGGCCGATCTGATGGAGGAAACAACCGCATGATTGACGAGCGTTTATACGAAGAATTCCGGGACATTGGCCGGGACATCTATGTCGGGCAGTTGACCAGTACGCACGGTGGCAATATGAGCGTGCGCGTTGGTGACCGGGTGATCATCAAGCGGCGGGGGGCGCAGCTTGGCCGGTTGAAGCGATCGGACTTTGTAGAGACAAGCCTCTACCGGAAAGACAGCGAAATCACCCGTGCCAGCAGCGAGTTGATCGTGCATCGCACCATCTACCTTAAGACCTCAGCGCTGGCGGTCATTCACAGCCATCCCCGCACCGCCATCGCGCTCAGTATGAGTCGTGATGCTATCATCCCGATCGATGTGGAAGGCTCCTACTTGCTCCACAAAGTGCCGGTTGTAGCAGCAGAATTCGCCTCCGGTTCACAGGAGATGGCGGACCTGGTTGCCGATGCACTGCGCGAATACAAGATTATCATGCTGCGGGGGCATGGCTGTTTCTCGCGTGGGCAGACGCTCGATGAGGCGCTGCAATGGATATCCTGTCTGGAAGAGGCCAGCGATATCATCCTCGAAATGAAGCTTTTAGGTGAGGAGCCAATCGAATATCGCAAACACAGCCAATCCTACAGCAACTGGTAAGGCATCACCGGAACTGAATATACGAACCCTTTCCGTTGAAACAATCACAGTTCCCACTAATACGAAAAATGTAGTAGCTCAATAGGAGGAAAGCCTATGACCAGTCGGTTATGAGTTACAACAACTGTCATAAGCAATTACCTCTTTCAATTGGTTCCAGGCTCACATCTTGACATTACCGAGCGGCGTAGGTTTTTGGCCGAGAAAAGGATACAACTGCCAATGGCAAAAGGCAGGGTTTTACATCGGATGGCTTTACCCGCTTAGCGCTTAACCCCTGGCTTTGAACCAGATTTGGTGACGGGAATGTATAGTGTATCTTTCCGTTCACAGGATCTCCCGGCTCGATGTCGATACGTGAGATAAACGTAGAGACAATGAGGCGGGAATTTTCGTTCTGGTCATCCATCATTAAATCCAACAACCGGTCAATCAGCAGTTGAAGGTCAGAATCACTCAGCTCAAAGCTAGCCAGGTACAGCAGTTCAGATCTATGCTCCTGTAATAAATATTGTGTTTCGCGCTGTTTGTCTGCATCTTCATTGACACGCTCATAGCGAAACTGAGCGAGGTCGGCTGCTAGCTTCCTTTTCCACTGCTTTTGGGATATCGTAGCATCAACAATCATTTTTACAATGGTGATAAGCCCTGGAACTGCTGCCCCGGCCAGCACTAACCAAACTTCTTCACTCATGGTTTCCCCCTAATAATGTAGTATGTTCCTATTGTGTTTCAAGTGGCAGTGACGTGCAATGACACTACCTACCCATTTACCTCCCTGCGCCGGCGGGTACGGACCGGCTTGAATAAGGGAGAGGCACTGTTCAGTCTCGCACGAAAACTGTTTTTCGGTAACCGGGGTATATTGCATGACAACAGACCTTGCACGAACTACAGAGTGTGCCGCGAGCGGAGCGGGCGCGGTTAGATCAGGCGCATGCCGAGATCGCTACCCTGCGAGAGCAGGTGGAACAATACAGCCAGGATCGGGAGCAGGCCCTGGCCAAAAGAGACAGTTGGAAGGACAAAGCCAAAGCCTTAGAGGAACAGGTCGCAACCCTTCCAGCTGACAGTGATAGAAGTTGAGAAGACTCAGCACCGGCTTGATGCAGCTTCTTAACATTTCAGATAGCCGGTTGGGGCCGGGAGGCGGCCCCGTAAAATCTGGGCCGCTAGTGAGAGCACCATCTTAATGGGACGTGGACTAGCGTCCCTGGGTGAAAAACCCTGGAAGCCCCCAGCTTTAGCTGTTGGGAGTAGTCACTACAAACACCCCCGTTGATCCATCACCGGCTCAGGTCTGGGGGTGGGCTGTGGTATCAAACTGGTACAGCCGCTCAGGATAAGAACTGCTGCCAGAATCCCATATGATCTGTTCCTCCTCATCTTTGTGCTCCTGTGATTTTTTCGCTTTCACCTCACCATAGCATAATCCGGTAGAAAGCAAAACTGGGCTGCCGCCGATAGCCAATCGCTTACCTTGACTGGACTTGATTCGGTGCATTGTTACCCTGTGGAAACCGAAATTTCTGTATTCTTACTACTATTCTGCGTGTCTTTCGTCACATGAAGCATTTTTCAACCTGGGTTATACTAACATTTAGTTAAGTGTCTATCTGTAAAGTACCGCTTCTATGGATAGGTACTGAGTTGAGCCTCTGGCCCGACTACCCAGGAAATAATGATCTGTTTCCACTTAGAACAATGTTGACAGCTATGATCAAGCAAACAGAAACCGCACAGGCATTAGCTGGCTTGCTAGATCAGTATACAGAAGAGATCGCGACCGCATGGACTGAGAAGATCTCTAGTAATGCCAGTTTTCGGCCTGATGATAAGTGGCCGGATGTCCTGTTCGCCTCAACCACACGAGGGTTAAAGGCTGCCGCTGTTGCCTTGTCCACCGGCAATTATGCCCCTTTGAGTGTCTATCTCACCGATCTCAACCTTGCCTGTATACAGGTTGGATATGAAAGTAGTGAGGTGATTGATTCTTTGCTGCTGTGCAAAGATGCCATCCTACCCGTGATCAGGCGCAGCTGCTCTTCTGATTTAGACACTGCCTGGGTAATGATGTCTGAATTGGACGCCTGCCTGCATTGGATGGTAGTGCGTTTCAATACACTATACGAAGCCGAGATGAATCATCGCTTGAGAGAGCAGCATGATCGGTTAGCCCAGATGTTGAAGGTGACCCAGAAGAATTTAGGGCATCTTGAACTGGATGAGATCCTTCAGCAGGTGGCTAAGGGTATTATCACGGCTGCTGCTTCTGATCATTGCAACTTTTACATGGTCAATGAGGATCAGAGCCGGATCACCCCCAGGCGTGGGATTGGTGAAATTCCTCCTCCACAGACCGCCTCCGAACATTTCCTGGAGCGGGCCCCAGACCCCGCGACAGATATTTTCCTGGGCCATGTGCTGAAGCATAAAGAGCCATTAGCCAGTTACGACGCGCAGTCCGATCCCCGGGTAAATCAGGAAGTTATTGGCCCAATGGGCGCTAAATCTATCCTGGCCGTGCCGCTGGTCGTTCACGATCGGGTGCTGGCTGTTGCGATGACCGGCACATTTTATAATCATCGCACCTTCACCACCGAGCAAATCGAACTGGCCTGGAACATCGCGAGAGTTGGTGCTCTGGTGATTGAGAATGCCCGTATGCACGAGGAACGACTGGCTGAGAACCAGAGTATCCAGCGGGTTGCCAATGCACTCCTACAAGAATTGGAAATCGGAGAGATTCTAAAGATCATCTGCACTGAAACGCAGCAGTTGACGGGGGCCAGCGGAAGCTCCATTTACTTCCTGGAAAACAATGAGGAATTGCGGCTTGTCTTTAACACGGGGAAAAAACCATACCTGGAGACCATCCCTATCGAGAGATCGATGGCCGAACGTGCATTGAGAGAGGGCAAACCTCTGGTTTCTAATCATGCTGCTGACGATAAGCGGCTGCTTTCCCCACACCCCAGTATCAAAAATTTGATGGTTGCCCCGTTAAGGTCTAACAGCACGACGATTGGGGCACTCTATGCTGTCAACAAGCCCTGGGGATTTACAAAAGACGATGTTCGTATTGTCGGCCTGTTTGCAGATCAGGCTGCAATTGCCATTGAGAATGCCCGCCTGCATGAACGGACTCGTCAGATGGCAGCCCTCGAGGAACGTGAGCGGTTGGCGCGCGAGATACACGATAATGTGGCACAGTCGTTGAGCGTACTGAAGCTGCAAGCTTCACATGCTGACGACCTGCTTGGAAGTGGAAACTACGAACAGGCCAAAGCCTGCCTGAGCAATATGAAAAAGACGTCAACCGAGGCGCATGCTGATGCTCGCGATGCTATTTTTAGCCTGCGCAGTAGTGCTGCCTCTCCATCGGAGTTACTGTCAACGCTGCATGATCTGCTAGAAAGATATCGTAACGTTTACAAGTTGGATGCCCAACTGGTGGTACAGAAGGAATCCCTTGTCTCGTTGTCACCCCCGGCGGCGATTCAGTTAACTCGTATCATTCAGGAGGCACTCACTAACGTTCGGAAACATGCTCAGGCGAGTGTTGTGTGTGTTCGATTAGAGCGGTCTGACGATCACCTATCTGTCACCGTAGAAGACAATGGGCAGGGATTTGATCCCGCCGGAATGGGGAAAGACAGCTGCGAGTGCGAAGGAGTCGGATTGCAGATCATGCGTGAACGGGCTGACAGCCTGGGGGGATACC
>JBNKDD010000081.1:0-20487 GCA_050288085.1 Anaerolineae bacterium | reverse complement strand
GATCACCGACAGAATCCAGGCATTAGGCTATCAAGTGCTACACGAAAACGAACAAGAATCCAGGACTGATTCCTCTGAGCAAAAGGACAGCCGGGGTCTGCTGGGATTTGTTCGCTACCTGCTGGCAGATCACCGGACAGCCATAGCACTGATCGGCGCGGCGCTGCTGCTATTAAGCCTTCCGTTCGCCCTGATCCCCGGACCCCCTCTCACAAAATGGCTGTTACGCGGGCTGCATGCCACCGTGATTGCTGCTGCCGGTTTTCCAATTGCCCGGAAAGGCATTCGATCACTGTTTGTCGCCAGACAGATCACGATCGATCTCTTGATGAGCATTGCCACAATTGGCGCATTGCTCATCGGGGAGACCGGCGAAGCGGCTACCGTGATCGTGCTGTTTGCCGTTGGGGAGGCACTGGAAGGTTATACTGCTGAACGTGCCCGTGATTCGCTGCGAGGGCTGCTGGCGCTCAGGCCAAACGAAGCCGTTGTATTACGCCCCTGTATGGACTGTGAGGAGCACATCGGGCATGAGGGGTATACCGGCGGGCCATGTCCTTTCTGTGACAGGCATGAGGTCAGGCTGCCGGTCAGCGAGATCGGTATCGGCGAGACGGTGCTCGTCCGACCCGGTGAGCGCATCCCGGTCGATGGGCAAATCGCAGGCGGTGAATCGACGGTCAACCAGGCTCCGATCACCGGGGAGAGTATGCCAATAGCAAAAGCGACCGGTGATGAGGTCTTTGCCGGGACGATCAACGGCAGCGGCGTGCTGGAAATCGACGTTACTAGGCGGGCTGAAGATTCAACTATCAGCCAGATCGTGCGGCTGGTCGAACAGGCACAATCCCAACGCGCACCGGTTGAGCGATTCATCGACCGTTTCGCCAAATGGTACACGCCAGCCGTTGTGCTGCTGGCCGCGCTGGTAGCAATCGTTCCGACTTTATTCTTTGGGCAACCATTATTTGATACGCCGGATGGGGTGCGCGGCTGGCTGTACCGTGCCCTGGCCCTGCTGATCGTCGCCTGCCCCTGTGCATTGGTAATCAGCACCCCGGTTACGATGGTCAGTTCGTTGACATCCCTGGCACGGCGCGGGGTGCTGGTCAAGGGTGGGGCATTTCTAGACACGCTGGCCGCCATCAAAACTATTGCCTTTGACAAAACTGGCACACTGACCGAGGGTCACCCGGTTGTCGTTACGGTCAAGACGGCGACCTGCAATCACAACGGCTCACGCTGCGAAGCATGCGATGATTTGTTGGCATTAGCCGCCGCCGTCGAACGCCGCTCCGAGCACCCCCTGGCTCGCGCCATTGTCGATGAAGCTAACAGCCGGTCATTATCTCATCGATACGAAGCCGCTGAAGGAGTTCAAGCCCTGACCGGCCAGGGAATCAAAGGTTCGATCCAGAGCTCAACGATTGTGGTCGGAAGTCACACACTGTTTCACGAGGAATACGGCTCATGCGAGGAACTTCATCCCCTGGTTAAAGCCGCCGAATCTAATGGCCAGACAGTGATGCTAGTGGGCCGGGATAGCAAGATTTTGGGGTTTGTGGGCGTGGCCGATCAACCGCGTGCAGCCAGTCAGGAAGCGCTCAAGGCACTGAAAACCGCTCACCCATCGCTGCGAACGGTGATGCTAACCGGCGATAATCCGGTTGTTGCCGAAGCAATTGCCGCGAATATCGGGCATATCGACGATATCAAAGCTAACCTGCTGCCACAGGACAAAGTCGAAGCAGTTAAATCTCTCCAACGCCAATCTGCCCCGGTCGCGATGATCGGCGATGGGGTTAACGATGCTCCTGCACTGGCAACCGCCAACATCGGAATCGCAATGGGGAAAGCGGGGACTGCCCAGGCGATGGAAACCGCCGACGTCGTATTGATGCAGGATGATCTAACCCGCCTGCCGGACGTCCTCCGAACCAGCCGCCGCACCCGCCGGATCATCTGGCAGAATATTATTTTCAGTCTGGCGATCAAAGGGGTATTTCTTCTGCTGACCATACCCGGACTGGCAACTATGTGGATGGCAGTATTCGCCGATATGGGGGCATCTCTGCTCGTGTCGTTCAACGGAATGCGGATGCTGAGGGCAAGCTCATCCAAATAACAGATAAGGACAGGGCACAACATACCCTGTCCTTACTAAAGGACGTTATCAGGGTCGATCCCCTAATGTAATTTTTCCGGGTGGTGATCCAGATTACCATCCAGACAGGCTTGCAACGCATCTTCGATCAGGACAATATCGGTTAAGACGGCATCAAGGTTAGCCGATTTAAGAGCATTGAAAGCACCCAGGCCCATCCCACGGGCGACTACCATATCACAGTCAGCCACCGGGCTGACCATGTTGGTATGACCATGCCCCAAACGCTGGCCTTTGCCATGTTCCTGATGTGGCTTGATATCCCCTAACTGGACAATGTTATCGCCGTGATCATGTTCATGATCATGGTGGTGTCCATGACCGTCATGCCTGCCATGAGAAGGCTTATCACGCCTCTCGCGCTCCGTTACTTTGCCATCTTTAATGGTCGCGACCAGATAGTACTCGGCCCGACCAAAATGCTGGGTAATAGTCCGTTCATCATTGGTAGCAAACGCAATCTTCATTGATCATTTCCTTCAAAAAACTTGCTGCTTCCCATTCTTTTGGACGCTTCACCCCATAAAAGGTTACAACCTTAGCGTGACTTTTGCCAGTTTCAGCCAGTTTTTGAAGGCAGTCCGATCAACTTCCAGCAAGTGGGCAGCAGGATCATTGCTAAACCAATCTTCAGCACATCGCCGATCAGAAACGGATACAATCCACCGGTGAATGCACCGTGTAACCCGATCAAGTTCGCCAGCCACAACACACCGAACAGGTAGATCAGTGCATTGCCGATCAGCATAGCCAGGGCAGTTGTTATCACTTTCCGATCCCAACCCTGTTCTGCCAACAGACCAACGACAAATGCCGCCAAGACAAAACCAACCAGATACCCTCCAGTTGGGCCAAGCAATACCGCGGGACCGACACCACCGGCAAACACCGGCAGACCCACTATCCCTTCGGCAAGATACGCCAATACGGTCAAGGCTCCCCGACGACTTCCAAGCACCATACCGATCAGCAGCACCATCAGCGTTTGCCCCGTGATCGGAACCGGACTGAATGGCAATGGTATGACGATTCTGGCCGATAGAGCTATCAACAAAGAACCAAAGATTACCAGGGCAAAATCGTAATAACGCGCTCTGCTAATTTCCGTTGGACGAAATACATCTGCATAAGTCATGAGCTTCTCCTATCATCAAACTACCACACGGCTATAACACCACTCCTAGCTTGAGGTTCCGTTGACAGTCAACAGCCGGTATGCTAGACTCGCGGCGGTTTCCGTCCGCGCTCCATGAGGGCGCGGTTTCTTGATTGTATCAGGCAGCAGGAGGAAGCAATGCGCACGGTCGAATGGCATGAGGGCAAAGTTCGGATGATCGATCAACGACAGTTGCCCTGGGAATTAGTCCTGGTTGATTACGACGATTACCACGACGTTGCCGAGGCCATCACCAGCATGGTTGTACGTGGTGCACCGGCTATCGGCGGCGCTGCCGGATTCGGGATGGCGCTGGCAGCTTTCCAGGCCCAGGCCGCTGACCGGGCCGCCTTGCTGAACTACCTTGAAAAAGCCGCGGCATTTATGAAAAAGGCTCGACCGACTGCCGTCAATTTGATGTGGGCGGTTGACCGGCTAATGCGCGTTGCGACCAACGAAGAACTCGATTCGGTGGATGACATTGCCAACGCCATGTTAGAAGAAGCACAAAAACTCGCCGACGAAGACGTGGCAATCAACAAACGTATAGGGGAATACGGTGCGTCCCTGGTTAAAGAGGGGGATACGATCCTCCATCACTGCAACACCGGGGCACTGGCAACGGTCGATTGGGGGACGGCGCTAGGGGTGATCCGAACCGCTCACGAGCAGGGGAAGAACATCCATGTGCTGTTAGATGAAACGCGGCCCCGTCTACAAGGTGCGCGGTTGTCAGCCTGGGAATGCAAGCAGGCAGGTATCCCATTTGACCTCATTGCTGATAATGCGGCAGGTCATTTTATGCGCACCGGGCAGGTAGACATCGTATTCGTCGGCTCGGATCGTACCGCCGCTAATGGGGATGTGGCAAATAAGATTGGAACCTACAAGCTGGGCGTGGTGGCAAAAGAGAACGGCATCCCGTTTTATCCGGTGGTACCGACCTCAACCATCGATCTGAACCTGGCAAATGGTGATGAAATCCCGATTGAGGAGCGGAGCGGTGACGAGGTACGCGCACCATTTGGAAAGGCAATCGTCCCGGATGATTACCCGGCACGGAATCCGGCCTTCGATGTGACACCTCACCGCTACGTGACCGGAATCGTCACCGAAAACGGGATCGTCTATCCGCCTTTTGATATCAATCTGCGGCGGGCAGTCGAGGGGACACTCACGTCATCATAAAACCAGACAAAGGACGCTCTTTTGAAAGTTGTGATTCTTTGCGGGGGAAAAGGTACCCGCATCGCTGATGCACATTATGACGCAAAGGCGCTGGTCGAAGTCGGTAACCGGCCTATCATCTGGCATATCATGAAAATATATGCCGCGTTTGGCGAGACTGAATTTGTGCTCACATTGGGCCATGGTGCTGATGCGATCAAACAATATTTCCTCGATTACGAACGCATGACCAGCGACTTCACTATCAAGCTCGGCAGCCAACCGGACATCGACTATCACCAGAATCATGGCGAAAACGGCTGGCAAATCACCATGGCAGATACCGGCCTCGATACGAACAAGGGGGCACGGCTTGCCAGGGTGCTGCCTTACTTGAATGGCGACACTTTCCACCTGACCTATGGTGATGGGCTGGGCAATATCGATATAGAGGCATTAATCGCTTTTCACCGGGCGCATGGCAAACTGATGACGGTTACCGGATACCAGCCCTATTCTCAATACGGGATCGTTCAGGTAGATGAAACCGGCTTGATAACCGGATTTGAGGAAAAACCACGTCTCAGCGAGTGGATCAACGCCGGGTTCATGATCTGCGAGCCTGGTATCGCAGACTATCTACAGGGTGATGACAGCCTCGACCTTGAGAAAGAGGTGATGGTCAATTTGGCCCGTGATCAGCAGTTGATGCTCTACAGGCATGAGGGCTTCTGGCGGTCAATGGATACCTTCAAAGAGGCACGCGAACTTGACCGGATGTGGCAGGCCGGTGCGCCCTGGAAATTATGGGATTAGATAATGGCTGACCAAGAAACACGAAAAGACTTCTGGCGTGATCGACCGACCTTAGTTACCGGCTGCACCGGTATTCTAGGATCATGGCTGACTCGAAAGCTGGTTGACCTGGGGGCAGACGTAGTTGGGCTGGTGCGAGATTGGATTCCGCAAAGCGAACTGGTCAGAAGTGGGACTATCGAGCAAATCAAGACCGTCCGGGGTGATATAGCAGATTCCACAACGATGAATCGTCTGTTCAGCGAATATGAGATCGACACCTGTTTTCACCTCGCCGCCCAGACTATCGTGGGGATCGCTAACCGGATGCCCTTGCCCACCTTCGAGGCCAACATTAAAGGAACATGGACGGTACTGGAAGCAGCCCGGTTATGGGCAAGAACAGGCCGGGTTCTGATTGCGTCCTCGGATAAGGCATATGGAGAGCATGAGGTGCTCCCTTACGACGAGACGGCCCCCCTTCAGGGTCGCCACCCCTACGACGTGAGCAAAAGCTGTGCCGACCTGATCGCGATGACCTACGCTAACACCTATCAATTACCGGTTGCCATCACACGATGCGGCAACATGTACGGCGGCGGCGATCTGAACTGGAACCGAATTGTGCCGGGAACCATGCGGTCGGTGCTGCGCGGTGAGCGTCCGGTTGTCCGGTCGGATGGCAGTCCACGCCGGGACTACGTCTTCGTGCTGGACATTGTAGACGCCTATCTCACGCTGGCAGAGGCGATGGTTGACGGGGCACTGACCGGGGAAGCCTTTAACTTCGGTCTCGATCAACCCTTGAGCGCGTTGGAAATGATCCAGCGGATCATCGCCCTATCCCCCTACCCCGACCTGGAACCAATCGTCAAAGGGGAAGCACCCAACGAAATTCAGGATCAATTTCTTAACAGCGAAAAAGCAAAGCGAGTGCTGGGCTGGCAAGCCAGTCATACACTCGATCAAGGGTTAGAGGCAACCATGCAGTGGTATGCCGGTCATCTGGCGGAATATGGCGATGGATAGTGAGGTTGTTAACTGGTTGGCCGGGTTGATCCAGCAAACGGTTACGCAGCTTGCAAACCACCCCTGTATGATCATTGAGGTTGAAGGCGATCCGAAAAGATGGCTCCAGATGATCCCGCAGATTGAAGACGATCAACTAAGTGGTCTGTGTCTCAATTTCACTTACAAAAACCATCAAGGCAACCCGCTCCATACATTGGAAATGGTTGACATCATTCCGCCCCCCGGCAGCCAATCTGACACCTGGGAAGACAATGGCTATGCCGCAATCCAGCTCAGACCCGATGTTCCCCTGCTGGCCTTAACCCTGTTCATTGGAGACTTGATGGAACGTATCGTGGGTACATCCCCCGATGACGAACTGAGTGTGCAAATCGAGCACGGTTACTAGGAGGTGTGCCATTGGGAAGCGCGTTCGGCTAGGCAGCGGATTGAATCCCGGCAAATTAACCGACACCATTCGGCAAATAGCCCTGGCGGAAGAAACCCCACCGGCCCTGGTTTGTGATACGCCAAATCATGATCACGGGTGGGTGTACCTGTCGGTTTCCCAGGAAACACCGGGTGAGTGGGAATGGCTTTTAACAATAGGTTATCCATCCAGCGTTGATCCCTTATCCGCACTCAAAGACCTATCACCTCTATCAGATGAGATAACAGTCGTTGAATGGGAAGCCGGTATCCATGCCAGGCTGAGCATTCCCAATTCGGCAAGCTACGCTGAAGTTGCCCAATTGCTAAATCGTATCATGATTGATATCCAAAACATTGGGGCCACTCAAACCATCGAAGTAGCGTTGGAGTATACACGATGACAACTTCATTAACAGGCAAAAAAATCCTCGTAACCGGCGGGACAGGTTTCATCGGCTCCCACCTGGTGAGAAGGTTAGTACAAGAGGGTGCAGAAGTTACCATTCTCGCCCGGCAAACATCCAATCAGCAGCGCATCGCAGATGTGGCCTCGAAAATAACCGTGCACCAGGTTGATATTCGCAACTTCGCTATGGTCAACGAGGTTATGCACAGCGTGCGCCCACTGGTTGTATTTCATCTGGCGGCTGAAGGCGTAACTGAGCCATTTCTACCTCACAGCCTCGCCCTCCGCGTGAATCTCGACGGCACGATTAACGTCGTACAGACGGCGGCAGCCGCAGGGGCTGAGCGGATTGTCCACACCGGGACCAGCTATGAATATGGTGATCAGGCCGAGGAAGGTCGGCTCGATCCGATCTCGCCCTATGCCGCCTCAAAAGCGGCAGCCTGGGCCTTCTGCCGGATGTATCATCGGATGATGAACTGGCCGATCGTCTGCCTGAGACTCTTCCAGGTCTATGGGCCTGGGCAGGTGGGAACCCTGATCCCATCCGCTATTGAAACCGGTTTGAAAGGTCAAGCCTTCCCGACTACTTCTGGTGAACAGAGTCGCGACTGGATTTACATCGATGATGTGGTAGAAGCCTATCTCAAAACAGCCCTTGCACCAGGGATTGATGGCGAGACATTCGATATCGGAACCGGTCAGGGCACATCAGTCAGGCAGGTTGTAGAAAACATCTTCGACCATTTTGAAGATATCTCACCCCAAATCGGGGCGTTATCTTACCGCCCAGGCGAGGTGTGGGAATCGATTGCCAGGACCAACTCAGCGAAAGAAAAGCTGGGGTGGGAAGCTACCGTATCGCTCGATAAGGGCTTACGGATGACTTTGGAGTGGATGAAAGCAAGCCAACCCTCTACCGCCGCCGAAAGTGTCGAAGCACCCGATACTCCCCCCGACAAACACCTGGATGCGCTGCGCTTTGAGATACTGGATAAAGTCAGCGAATACTATTCGATGGCCCATCACCAGAAGAAATGGGAACCAGGGCATACACGCGTCCAATATGCGGGCAGAGTCTTTGATGACCACGAAATGCGAAACATGACAGACGCCGTCCTGGATTTCTGGCTCACGGCAGGCCGTTTTGCACAGTCATTTGAGCAGCGATTGGGGAAATATCTCGGCATCCGCGAGGTTATACCGGTTAACTCAGGTTCATCAGCCAACCTGGTGGCGATAACGACATTATGTTCCAGGCGTGTACCGGGCCAACCCCTTAAACCCGGCGACGAGATAATTACCGGGGCAGTGGCCTTTCCGACCACGCTCGCACCGATCATCCAGAACAACCTCATCCCGGTGCTGGTGGACAGCCAGATGGGGAATTACAACCTCGACGTAGATCAGCTTGAAGCTGCCTTATCTGAAAAGACACGGGCGATATTTGTTACCCATACCCTGGGCAATCCGGTTGAGATGGATCGAGTGCTGGAGTTTGCCCGTGCGCATGATCTTTGGGTAATCGAAGATAACTGTGATGCACTGGGCAGTCAATATAACGGGAAGATGACCGGTACATTTGGCGACCTGGGAACTAGCAGCTTTTATCCGGCCCATCACATTACATTAGGCGAAGGCGGAGCGGTCTATACCAAACACCCCCGGCTGGCAAAAATTGCCCGCACCATCCGTGACTGGGGGCGTGACTGCTGGTGCGAATATATCAATCCCCCCAATGGGCGCTGTGGCAAACGCTTCGAATGGGAAGTTGAGGGAATGGAAGGGTACTACGATCACCGGTATCTCTTCACCGAGATTGGCTACAACTTAAAAACAACCGATGCGCAGGCCGCCGTCGGCCTGGCTCAAATGGATAAGCTGCCCGGCTTTGTCAAAGCTCGACGCGAGAACTTCCACGAACTCTACGAACGGCTCAAGCCCCTGGAAGAATTTTTTATCTTGCCAACCTGGAGTCCACGGGCTGAGCCGAGTTGGTTTGCCTTCCCAATTACACTGCGCCCCGATACGCCGTTCGACCGGGAATCTATTCAGCGCTACCTGGAAAGCCGCATGATCGAAACGCGGCTGCTGTTTGCCGGAAACATCCTCAAACAACCCGGCTACCGTCACATTGAACATCGGATTGTGGGCGCGCTGCCGGTTGCCAATACGGTCATGAGCCGGACATTCTTTGTCGGCGTCTATCCGGGACTGGACAAACCCCGGATCAACTATCTGGCAGAGACATTCTTTGACTTCATCAAAAAACTGAACTAACCACAGAACTGGAAATTAGCAGCTTGAGCCGGGCATGGTATACTCACGCCCGGCTCAATAATTGAGGGAACTATGAAACTATCGGTTATCGTCTGTGCATACAATGAACGGGATACCATTCTGACGGTATTGGAGCGTATCCAGGCCGTTCATATTGATGGCTGGGAAAAAGAAACCATTGTGGTAGATAATTGCTCCACCGATGGGACACGGGAAATTCTCCAATCGGTTGATCATCCCAACACACGGATCATCTATCAACCGCGCAATATGGGGAAAGGCACCAGCATCCGCACAGCGATAGAGCATCTGACCGGCGATTACGCGGTGATCCAGGATGCAGACCTGGAATACAATCCAGAAGACCACCGCAAGCTTGTCGTAGAGGCAGAAAAAGGGGCAGTGGCCGTCTTCGGCAGCCGCACCCTTGGCGGCCAGGCGATTTACGAATATGCCCATGCCTATTTAGGTGTGCGGGTGATCACGACGACCATGAATATTCTCTTTGGCGGCAAGCTGACCGACGCCGCAACCGCGACCAAGATGGTTCGCAGTGATATTCTGAAAGCGCTCAACCTGGTAGGCCGCAGCTTTGACCTTGACTTCGAACTGCCCGATAAACTGCTGCTGGCCGGATTCGAGATTGCCGAAGTGCCGGTCAGCTACAACCCACGTACCTACGCTGAGGGAAAGAAAATCACGGCCAAAGATGGTTTTTATGCGTTCCTGATTATGCTGCGTGACCGGCTGGGACTTTCACCGGTATGGAAGAAAAGTCATCCGCCGCTCAAGCCATTCCAACAGACCAAATCTCAATCCTGAGAGGGAAATTCCCATGAAGATTGCCATTACCGGCTCAATAGCATACGACTATATCATGACCTATCCCGGCGAGTTCAAAGAAATGTTGATCGCCGAAAACCTGGATAACATCAGCGTCAGCTTCCTGGTTGACGAGTTGACCCGTCACCGGGGCGGCGTCGCCCCGAATATCGCCTATACCATGGCTTTATTGGGCGAACACCCACTGCTGGTCGGCAGTGCAGGGCAAGACTTCCACGAATACCGGCAATTTCTGGACAAGGCGGGTGTTGACACCAGTGGGACGGTTATCCATGGGGATTTATTCACGGCCTCCTTCTTCGTGAGCACCGACCGCAAGCAGAATCAGATCGCGTCGTTCTATACCGGGGCAATGGCCCGCTCGCGCGATTTGAGTCTAAAAGATGCCGGGGCTGCGGATGCCGACCTGGTTGTGGTATCGCCAAATGATCCGGCAGCCATGCGGAATTATGCCAACGAATGTAAAGAATTAGGCATCCCGTACCTCTATGATCCCAGCCAACAAGTAGCCCGTGTCGATGGCTCAGAGCTGGCAGAGGGGGTTGAGGGGGCGCATATCCTGGTCGTCAACGAATACGAGCACACTGCCTTGCAGAAAAAGACCGGGTTTTCCCAGGATGATCTGATGGCAAAAGCTGAGACGGTGATTGTCACACGGGGGGAAAACGGCGTCGATATTTATACCCAGGATACGACCTTCCATATCCCGATTGTCCCGGCGGATCATATTGCCGATCCAACCGGGGTTGGTGATGCCTTCCGTGCAGGGCTGCTCAAAGGGCTGTCCGCTGATTGGGGCTGGGAGATCAGTGGCCGGGTTGGGGCACTGGCTGCGACCTATGTCCTTGAACAGGTAGGGACACAGAGCCATGCCTACACACGTGAAGCCTTTGTCAAACGATTCCGTAACCACTTCGATGATAACGGTAAGTTAGGTTCCATGTTAAACGGTTAAGGCATGACCACCTACGCACTCTCGGAACTAACCGATAAGGATCAGATCCACGCCTTTCTGATCGCTGATTTGAATTATTCGGCCTACGCACTGGGCGATCTGGAGCCGCCATACGCCGATGATGCAACCTGGATCGCAGCTTCACGAACCGGAGCCATCGAAGGATTGGCGCTAGTCTATGATGCGTTGGATCCCCCTGTCCTATTTTTGATGGGCGAAGTCCCGGCGATTAGCGCCTTGCTGCTGCATGGTGTTGGGCCGGATAAGGTGTTCTTCACGGCAAAGCCCGAAGCTGAGGGTGTCCTGCGCGACTTCTACGAGATCGATTTCCTCCACCAGATGCACCGGATGCGGGTTACATCTGGCTCATTTAAAGCGCTCGATGACTACGATAAACACCCGATGCGCCCGCAGCATCTCACTGAAAAACATGTTAACGACGTTACCAATCTCCTCAAGGAGACAGCCGAAGCCGATTCGCGTGATTGGCAGGATGTCGCGTTTGAGCCAGCCATGATTACCGGGGGGCACTTTTACGGGATATTCAAAGAAAATCGGCTGGTAGCAGTAGGCGGGACGCATATTGTTGTCCCCCAGGTGGGGATGGCAGCCGTCGGGAACGTGATGGTTCACCCGGATGAAAGGCGAAAAGGGTTGGGAGCACTGGTCAGCCATGCGGTTACCCAGGCATTGATCAACGCGAATTTCAACCTGATCGTACTGAACGTGCGCCAGAACAATGGCCCGGCCATTAAAGTGTATCGTAAGCTGGGCTATCGTATGGTAGGCGAGTTCATCGAAGGCGTGGCAAAGCGGCGGTAGACAATAAGCAACCACACGTTATAATTACCAGACTTTGAACAAGAAGTAAGCAGCCGGGACAGCAGCGCCCGGCTCCTGTTTACTTAAAAGATTAAGATTAAAAGCGGAATAACTATCAGGAGTAAATCATTCATGGCGATTGAACATGATATCAAAGACCCCAAGCTGGCCGAAGGTGGTCGGCGTAGGATTGAATGGGCAGCCAAGGAAATGCCCGTATTGAAGCTGATCAAGGAGCGCTTCGCCAAAGAGCGCCCGTTAGATGGGCTTCGTGTTTCGGCCTGTCTGCATGTCACCACCGAGACCGCCAACCTTGCTCAGGCATTGCAAGCCGGTGGCGCTGACGTAGTATTGACCGCATCCAACCCGCTCAGCACCCAGGATGACGTAGCCGCCAGCCTGGTGATGCATGACGAAATCCCGGTCTATGCCATCAAAGGCGAAGACGACGAAACCTACTACCAGCACATTGAGGCAGCATTGGCCCACCGCCCCCATATTACGATGGATGACGGCGCGGACCTTGTCAGTGAACTGCATAAGAGCCACATTGATCTGCTGGACAACATCGTCGGTGGAACCGAAGAAACCACGACCGGCGTGATCCGCCTGCGCGCAATGGCAAAAGAAGGCGCATTAAAATTCCCGGTGCTGGCTGTGAACGACTCGATGACCAAGCACCTGTTTGATAACCGCTATGGCACGGGCCAGAGCACAATGGATGGCATTATCCGAGCCACAAACGTACTGATCGCCGGAAAAACACTGGTAGTTGCCGGTTACGGCTGGTGCAGCCGGGGTATCGCCATGCGGGCCAAGGGCCTTGGCGCAAATGTGATCGTCACCGAGATTGATCACCTGAAAGCGCTGGAAGCTGTCATGGATGGTTTCCGCGTGATGCCCATGCTCGAAGCCGCCCCAATCGGCGATATTTTCGTATCGGCGACCGGCGACATCAATGTGATCGATCTGCATCACATGGAGTCCATGAGAGATGGCGCTATCGTCTGCAACTCCGGGCACTTCAATGTTGAGATCAATCTGGCGGGACTGAAGGAAAATTCAATTGGTGAGCCGAAGCTGGTTCGCCCGTTTGTGGAGCAGTACACGCTGATCCAGACCGGCAAGCGCATCAACGTATTGGGCGAAGGCCGCCTGATCAACCTGGCTGCTGCCGAAGGTCACCCGGCCAGCGTTATGGACATGAGCTTCGCCAATCAAGCACTTGGCTCAGAGTTCATGCTGAAGAATGCCGAGACTCTCGAAAATCGTGTCCATGTGATCCCTGAAGCAGTGGATATGGAAATCGCCCGGCTCAAGTTAGAGGCCATGGGCGTCAGGATCGATACACTGACGGCACAGCAGGAAAAATACCTCAATCAGTGGCAGGAAGGCACCTAGCCTACAGTTAGCGCAGGTAATCAATGGCTCCCGGTTTCGGGGGCCATTTTTCATACAGGCTGCCTGACTGTTGAAAATTGCCCCACCCCCAACCATAGGGTATACTTCCTCGCGCCAGAAACCTCAGATTACCAACATTTGGAGACCCTCATGAAAGCCCTGATCACCGGAACCGGCGGATTCGTGGGCAGACATCTGGCCCACCATTTACTCAGGAACCATGGATTCGATTGTGTTGGGACGACGTTTCTTGAACCCGACCGATATCCCCACTTATCCGATCTGGCTGCCGAAGGGCTGCACCTTCAGCATGTCGAGCTAACGGATTTAGACAGTGTTAAGAAGCTGCTCAAGGAGACTAAACCCGACCAGATTTACCACCTTGCAGCGCAAGCCTTTGTCCCTGAGTCATTTGAAAATCCCTGGTATACACTCAGCAACAATATCCAATCCCAGTTAAATATCCTGCACAGTGTATTGGAGCTTGATCTCGATACACGGGTGTTGGTGGTTGCATCAAGTGAGATATATGGGATCGTAAAGCCAGAAGAAATGCCCATTGACGAAGATCAACCACTTCGACCTACCAACCCTTACAGCGTCAGCAAAGTAACTCAGGATATGCTGGGGCTGCAATACTACCTGAGTCATCACGTTGATACAATCCGGGTGCGGCCCTTCAACCAGATCGGGCCAGGTCAGAGTCCCCGATTTGTAGCTCCGGCTTTCGCCAGCCAGATCGCCGCGATAGAAAAAGGTGATCAAGAACCGGTGTTAAGCGTTGGCAACTTAATTGCCCAGCGTGATTTTACCGATGTGCGTGACATGGTAAACGCCTATCAGATGGTCATGAAGCAGGGCGAATCAGGTGAAGTGTATAACATCGGAAGTGGAGAGGCTCACAGTATCCAGGAATTATTGGATATACTTCTTGACCTGACAGACGCGCCAATCCGGGTCGAAACCGACTCGTCCCGTATGCGCCCGGTTGAAGTTCCAATCATCACCTGTGACTATAGCAAGATCAATAAGGTCACAGGCTGGAAACCGGACATTACGTTCAAACAATCGCTGGCTGATGTGCTGGACGATTGGCGCACGCGCTAAAACCTTTTTACAACAGGAGAAAAATTACTAGTGCCAAAAGCATTAATTACAGGGATCACCGGCCAGGACGGTTCTTATCTGGCCGAATTTTTACTTGGACAGGGTTACGAAGTAGTGGGGTTGGTTCGCCGTACCAGCACGGTGAATTTCGAGCGGATCGGCCCTATCCAGGAAAAGATTACCCTCGTTTCCGGCGACTTACTCGACCAGACTTCGCTCAACCAGGTGATTGACGAACATCGCCCGCAAGAAGTCTATAACCTTGCCGCACAGAGTTTTGTCCAGACATCATGGCAGCAGCCGGTGTTTACCGGTGAGGTGACCGCGTTGGGGGTCACCCGGTTATTAGATGCTATCCGAGCCGTTGATCCGTCGATCCGGTTCTATCAGGCATCCAGTTCAGAGATGTTTGGCAAAGTTCAGGAAGTACCACAGAAGGAATCAACGCCTTTTTACCCACGCAGCCCCTACGGAGTTGCCAAGGTTTACGGGCACTGGATCACGATTAACTACCGCGAAAGCTATGGCTTGCACGCAACAAGCGGTATCCTGTTCAACCATGAAAGCCCTCGGCGCGGGCTGGAGTTTGTTACCCGAAAAGTGACCGATGGAGTCGCACGGATCAAGCTCGGTCTGGCCGATAAGTTGGCGCTGGGCAACCTCGATGCCCGACGCGATTGGGGCTTTGCCGGGGACTATGTCCGGGCCATGTGGCTGATGCTCCAACAAGATGAGCCGGATGACTACGTAGTATCAACCGGTGAAACTCACTCTGTCCAGGAGTTATGCGAAGCAGCCTTTAATTATGTTGATCTCGACTGGAAAGAGTATATTGTCCAGGACCCACGGTTCATGCGACCCGCCGAAGTTGACCTGCTGGTCGGTGACGCCAGTAAAGCCGGTCGCGTGTTAGGCTGGGAACCGGATGTTTCGTTCAAAGAACTGATAGAGATGATGGTAGAAGCAGACCTGGAACGACATCAGCCAGTAACACAGGCATGATCGTATAAGGATATGACGAGGTTGGGATAACATTCCCTCACAGCTTATGCAACTGGTTGACACACACTGCCACCTTTACTTTGACCGGTTTGATCAAGACCAGGACGAAGTCATTCAACGGGCGAACAAAAACGGCGTCACGCGGATCGTTGTGCCGGGGATCGACCTTGAGACAAGCCGTCAGGCGATTGCGCTGACCGAACAGTATGAAGGCATATACGCGGCAGTTGGCATCCATCCAAGCAGTATCCTACCCGGCCCCAGAGCGCTCGAAGAGACGATGCCGCAGGTCGAAGCACTTGCACAGCGTTCTAAGGTTGTCGCTATTGGGGAATTCGGGTTGGATTATCACTGGGAAGAACATCCTCACCCGGTTCAACACCGGTGGATGCGGCGGCAACTTGAACTGGCAGCCAGCCTCAAGCTGCCGATCATCATCCATAATCGCGAATCGACCGGGGATGTACTTACCATCCTGAAAGAGTGGTATCAGGATGGCCTCCCGGCAGAGTTAGAAAACCGGGTGGGTGTGTTACATTCCTTCTCCGGGAATTGGGATGATGCCCAGGCTGTATTTGAGATGGGATTCTATATCGGGTTTACCGGGCCGATCACCTACAAGAACGCCGATGAGATGCGGTACGTAGCGCGAAATGCGCCAGCGGATCGGATCTTAATCGAAACAGATGCGCCATTCCTGACTCCTCAAGCCCGGCGCGGCAAACGCAACGAACCGGCTTATGTACAATATGTAGTGGAAAAATTAGCCGAGGTGCGAGGGATCAGTCCAAAAGAGGCAGCCAGCCTCACCACTCGCAACGCGGCAACGTTGTTTGGATGGGAGCACTGATGAGCGACGAAGTATATCCACAATGGGATGATTCTGGTAATGATTCATGGCAGGAAGAAGAACACCTTTCTGAACATGGATCGTCTGACACCGGCAGCGGTGGCATGTACCAACTAGGGACACCCGGCGAATCCAGACCCCCTCTACGGGAACGGATGCGGCCTTACCTGGTTGGAATTAATATTGCACTTCCGATTATCCTGATCCTTTTGCTGGTCCTTGGGACAAAACGGATCACTATCCCGACCGACAGTATGCTCCCGACGCTGGCAGCCGGTCAGAGGGTAAGCGTCAACCGGATGGCCTATTGGTTCGGGGAGCCGCAGCGCGGCGACATTGTCGCCTACCGACTGCCGAACGAACCGGGTTCGTACTTCGCCAAGCGGGTGATTGGCCTGCCGGGCGAGACGATAACCATCCAGGGAGGATATGTGTACATCAACGGTGAGCTGTTTGAGGAACCCTATCTAACCGATACAGGGATCACCTTCTCCGATGGTAGTTGGGAAATACCGGTCAACAGCTATTTTGTGATGGGCGATAACCGGATGCATCTGGCCGACTCGCGGCTGTGGGGACCGCTGGATGAAAAACGCATCGTCGGACGAGTCAGAGCCAGGTAGTTTGTTTTTACATAGTCGCACTTTTTGAGCGGCATCTGCCGCTCTTTTCACGAATCGTTATGGATGTATCGATCATCATTGTCAACTGGAATGTAAAAGACCTGCTGCGAGCCTGTCTCGATTCGATCCAGGCAGGCGATCTATCCGTCGAAGTTATCGTGGTGGATTCGGACTCGACCGATGGCTCACCGGAGATGGTCAAAGAGCTTTTCCCCGATGTAAGGCTGATCGAGCCAGGGGAAAATGTCGGGTTCACCAGGGGGAATAATATCGGGATACAGGCCAGTCAGGGGCGCTATGTCTTCCTGCTCAACCCCGATACAGAGATCATCGGAGATGCCATAAATCTGATGGCCGCTTACCTGGAGGATCATTCCCAGATAGGTGCGCTTGGCCCGCAGTTGCTTAATGATGACGGAACCGTTCAATCCTCTCGGCGGCGCTTCCCAACCCTCTGGACGGCCATTTTCGAAAGCACCTGGCTCCAACCAATCGCACCACGCCGCGTGTTAGATAGGTACTATGTGCGCGATCACAACGACGACGAAACCCTATCTATAGACTGGGTACAGGGGGCAGCGATCTTCGCCCGGCGGGAGGTATTCGATCAGGTGGGCCTGTTAGACGAAGGCTTCTTTATGTACTCGGAAGAAATGGACTGGCAGCGCCGGGTCAAAACGGCGGGATGGGAAGTGGTTTACTACCCGGAAGCACAGGTCATCCATTACGGCGGCAAAAGCAGCGAACAGGTTGTCGCCCAGCGGGACATTCACTTCCACACCAGCAAGCTAAGATACTACCGCAAACATCACGGAAAACTATTCGCTGCTGGGCTGCGTTGGTTCTTGCTCGGAAACTACCTGTGGCAGTTGGCATTGGAATCACTCAAGGCGCTGCTGGGGCATAAGCGCGAGATGCGCCTCAATCGGATTGAAGCCTACCGCGAGGTTCTCCGCTCCGGTCTGAAGGAGTCATAACACGTGCGGGTTGGATTTATAGCAGGGGAATATCCACCAATGCAGGGTGGTGTCGGGGCCTTTACCCGCGAGGTGGCGCGGGAGATGGCCGATACCGAGCACGAGGTTTTTGTGTTCACCCGGTCTGAAGTGCAAAACGCGAACGAGGACGGGATCAACGTCTGCCCGGTTGTTGGCGATACATGGGGTTGGAACACCATCCCGCAGGTCAAAGCCTGGATCGCGGATAACCAGATCGACATCGTCAACATCCAGTTTCAAACCGCTGCCTTCAATATGCATCCGGCCATCCATTGGACACCGCACCGGATCGAGTCGGTGCCGGTGGTAGTAACTTTCCATGATCTGCGTGTACCATATCTCTTTCCAAAAGCTGGGGCGCTCCGAGAATGGATTGTTAAAAAAATCGCCCGTGACACCGATGCGGTGATCTCGACCGATCGTGAAGACGAAGCCCGATTAAGACAGGAATGGCATATCCCAAAGGTGCGCTGGATTCCGATTGGGAGCAACGTCACGACCACCCCCCCACCCCACTATGACCGTCAGACCTTTAGGTCACAAATGGGTGTCGGCGATCAGGATTTACTGATCAGCTACTTCGGCTTTCTAAACGAAAGCAAGGGCGGGTCGGTACTGGTCGAGGCGTTAGCCCGCCTAGTTGAACAGGGTATCCCGGCCCATCTGGTAATGATCGGTGGGAGAGCGGGGTCAAGTGACCCGACAAACGTCAGGTACGGTGAGCAAGTTGATGCTCTAATTGACCAGCACAATTTATCCAAACAAGTACACTGGACGGGATTTGTCGAAGATAACGCGGTCAGTGCGAATTTTCTTGCCAGCGATTTGACCGTGCTGCCTTATCTCGATGGGGTCTCGCTGCGGCGAGGAACGTTGATGGCCGCGCTGGCACACGGGCGGGCGATCGTTACCACCCACCCGGAGACAGATGCACCGGAATTAGAGGGCGTCGTCAAGACGGTAGAACCAAACAATCCAGACGCGCTGGCAGAAGCGATCCTGTCCATCTGGCACGATCCGAAAAAGCGTGAACAATTAGAACAGGCTGCCAAACAGACTAACGACAATCACTTTACCTGGGCAAGCATCACTCAAAAGACAATCGATTACTTCAACGAATTGTTGTTCAACTATGACAAATATTAAAGACTGGCTATCTGAAAATAAGCTCATCGTCGCTTTGATGGTTATCTTTGCCATAGTGGCGAGTATCTACAGCATCACAACGCCGCTGTTCGAGATGTCGGATGAACTATGGCATTACCCAATGGTCAAGACCATTGCGGACGGCAACGGTTTACCGGTTCAGGATCCGGCCAATCCCGGCCCCTGGAAACAGGAAGGCAGCCAACCACCACTCTATTATTACGTCGGTGCGGCAGCTACATTCTGGATCGATACCTCGGATATAGACGAAGTACTCCGCCCCAACCCACACGTTGATAACGGCGTGATCACCCCGGATGGAAACGTCAATCTGATCTTGCACAATTACGCCCGCGAGGACTGGCCCTGGCGCGGCACAACTCTGGCGGTGCACATTGTCAGATTCCTATCGGTGTTAATGAGCACAGGAGCTATTTACTTCACATACCGCATCGGCGAGGAACTCTTCCCGGAAAAACGCTGGCTGGCGTTAGCCGGAGCAGCGGCAGTCGCCTTCACACCGATGTTTGTATTCATCAGTGGAGCCGTCAACAATGACAACCTTGCGGTGCTGCTCATCGCGGCAGGGTTGTGGTTGATGATCCGGATTGTGCGGGAAAGCGAAGCCAACCACCCCACGCTCAAATTAGCGATCATCCTGGGCGCGGTGCTCGGTATGAGCGCACTGACCAAAGCCAGCGGGCTCGGACAGTTTGGATTAGCCGGTCTGACCATGGCCTATGCCGCCTGGAAAAAGAAACGCTGGCAAACCTTCTTTATCGAAGGGCCAATCATCATTGCCATTGCTGCCGCGATTGCCGGGTGGTGGTATTACCGTAACTGGGTGTTATATGGCGATATATCCGGCTTGAATGTCTTTATCGAGATTCTGGGAAGACGGGCCGCCGATGCCTCACTGCTTCAACTGTGGGGAGAGCGCTACGGCTTTATGCAGAGCTACTGGGGGCTGTTCGGTGGTGTGAACGTCCCGATGCCCGGTTGGATTTATATCATTCTAAATACACTGGCCGTACTCAGTATGATCGGGACGGCAGTTTACCTGGTACTCAAATTCCAACGTGACCGCTTCGACCTGTCAGCCTGGATGCCAACCCTGCTCAGCTTCTTGTTACTGGCTTTGGTCATCATCCCCCTGGCGACCTATTGGGCGCGGATCACATGGTCATCACAGGGACGGTTGGTCTTCTCGGCAATTATGGTGATCAGCTTATGGTTCGTAGCCGGGTTAAGCGGCTGGCTGCCGGAACGCCTGGGCAAGCCGGTTGCAGGGAGCGTATTGGGGTTTATGGCGATGTTGACCATCCTCTC
>JBNKDD010000080.1:0-20583 GCA_050288085.1 Anaerolineae bacterium | reverse complement strand
CGACCAGCTTACCAATCGGGATGCGATGGCCTTTGAGCCGGTGGTGTCGCCAGATGGAACGTATGTCGCCTACCTGTTAGATGAAAGATGGCCTCTTCGTGACCCGTGCTGCGAGGCTACCAGTTCTCAACATTATCAAGTTCGGAATCTGGAAACAGGTGAGGAGATAGCCCTGGCTCCCTTTGCCGATTTACCGGATCATGAACATTGTTATTTGAGATGGTCTCCAACAGGGAATATTGTCGCCTTTTTGTCGGGATGCAACGTCAATACCATCCCTCAACAACTGGTGGTGGTTGATATAGATAATAATACGCTGCTGGCTAAGTTTGATCCCATATCGAGCGGATTGCCGCTGATGACATCAGCCCAATGGGTGGATGATACGAGCATTGCTTATTGTTCGTCAGCAGATTTTCCGCCTGATGAACCGCTCGATTACTACTATGACCGCTGCTTTGTGTACGATATCTCAAACCAGGAATCTACAGAGGTTCAGCTTTTGTCTCTCCTGAATATGCCCTTTGGGCCATATAGCATTTGGGAAACAGATTGGCAGAAAATAGATGGAAGCAGACGGCTTGTTGCACAAGTTACAGACACAGGCACGACACATTTAATGGTCAAGAGTATATTGGTCACCATGGAGATGGACAATGATTTCACCCAACTCCACTTATTAGAGTTAGGTGAAGTCTCCACCTATAGCAGGCGTGCAGACCTGGAACCAATTTGGTCTCCTTCAGGGAACTGGATAGCTTACTACAATGGCATAAAGGTGGGCGTGGCGGATGGCTCAGGTCGTAAAGCCTATGGCATCATCTCTGTTGAAGATTCTTTTGAAGTCCAGTATGCCTGGTTGCGTCTGGATACACGATCATCGTCACAAAATTGAATACAAAGAGATGGTCTAAATTACTGCCCCAAACCTTCAGCCAGATACCGGGGCGGAATGATGCCCCACGTTCGACAATGCATTGCTCATGATTTACCTATCTGGATTCCCTGATTTATACAGATTCAATCCGTCCCCGCCAGCCGCATCTTGACAAATACCCAGGGCGCGCCATAGCCCACCCACAGCCCGATCAGGCCGTAGCGGATCAGGCGGAAAACCAGCGCCGGTTCCAGCCCTTCGAAGGCCGCCCCTAACCCCATTCGCAGCGCAAACGCCCCGGCAGCCCCAATCAAATAACGCAGCGCCCGCTGCCACCAAATTCCTTTCGCCGAGAAGTGGAGATAATGGTAATCAAGCGCCATACCAATACCAATTCCCAGGAAGGCCGCCGCGGGCGTGACGGCTAATTCAAATTCATACTCGGTATCAATCGGAAACAGGATCGGATGGATTGCCAGCACAATCGCCGATATTCCAACCACCAGCCCGATCTGCTCCCACAGTGATCGCTCACCCAGCCACTTTGCAAATCGCGGCATCCCCCAGGCATAGACGCCAAGGAACGCAATCGCAATCAGCCAGCCGAAAACCACGTCTTGCAGATAATGCACCCCGACCACCATCCGCGATATGCCCATCAACAGCAGGTAGATCACCACGGCGATAGTCACCCAGCGCCGCTTCACTTCGAGAGCGATCCCGCCCCACAAGCTGGTCGTGCCCTGAGCATGTCCGCTTGGCAGGCCGAAGCCGCCCTCTTCAAAGACCGGTTTGACCTGATCCGAAACCCAGAAAGGACGGGGCCGCCGCAGCAGCACCTTGAACCAAGCATTCGCCCAGGCAGACACCAACAGGAACAGCCCTACCCGCCGCCCGATCTTCTCATCGAGACTCCAGTAGATCAGGGGCAAGATCAGCAGGTAAAAGTCGGTATTACCGGTAAAGGTGATGACCATAAAAATGGTTTCGACCAGTGGGCTGCGCCACGATTGGAACCACAAGATCAGGTCAAGGCCCCAACCCAGTTCGATTGCTGTCAGGAAATCGAGCATTGTTTCTTTACTCCGTATATTGGCATCAGGTTGAAATCAGCAGTCGGCGTCCTATTGCCTCGTCAACAGGATAAACCCGTTCCTGAGGAAAGAGTTTCCTGGCGTTCTTTTCCTTCCCCGATTGGATCAGGCCGATCATCTTTCTGACCAGCGGGGTGTAATCCTGAACATCAACCACCCATTGATCCACGTATTCTTGAATGATATGGCGGCTCAAACCGATCTGAATGCTGTAGTAGGGCAGCGCCGCCCCACGCAGGGATCGCTCCGTATCCCACTGAATGTGGACAAGCGCCTGATCAAACTGCCGCTGCCAGGATTTATGGGTACCATACACGGATAATTCCGGCGTGGTCAACACCGCCAGGGACAGGGCTTTATCCCAGCCCTCCCGCGTGATGCGCACCCCCAGGATATTCTCCTGACCGGACTTCTTCCCCCAATTGCTGCGCTCCATCAACCACAAAAACGACGGCTTGATCCACGTCATCCGCTTGAGGGAAAAAGGCGGCACCAACCGCCCGGCCTTTAGCGCCGCATCAGCGATAGCCGAGCGGTAAGCCTGGTAGATGACAATCGTATCTTTATCGTAATCAGCACGAATTTCATAAGTGGCAGGCATAAGACTTCACAAGATGTTGAATCGAACAAGATAAAGGCTCCTTTACATTGCATGATGAAAGGAGCCCTGAAAGTCTCAATCTCGTAGAACCGGCACTCTGTTAATCCAGAAACTCGAAGCTGCTGATGACCTCTTCAAACATCGCGCGATGAGTCCCGGCATTACCGCCCGTGGTGCTCATCGTAATGGTGTATACCTTACCTTCACGGACAATAATATATTGGATAAGAAACATGATCTGTTCCCGCCCATCAGGGCCCACAAACCGGGGTGAATATTCAAGGCGGATCGCTTCCCCAAAGGGCATCTCGACGATCTCGCTCTTAATCTCCACATCCTCGCCAAGTATACTCTGAAGGATCGCCACATTAGAGATACTGATCAGCTCAAGCGGCATTTCAGTTTCCATAGGCTGGGACATGATGGCAATGGTAGAGGGATGGCCGGATTGCAGTGCTTGCGTTGACAGGTCAGCACCATAGAACTTGAGCCCCTGGGTCACCAGCACTGACATCTGATCCTCAAGGAAAATTCCCATCTCCGGGTTCCCCTCGGCAGCCAGCGCCAGGGCAGCTTCTACCATCTCATCGCTGAGATCAAGCCGGGTCCAGTCCGGCGGTAAGGCAATGGAAAAGCCCTCTGATTCCAGAGTATAAACCTGCCACCCCCGCTGATCGACCTGCACCTTTGGTGGCAGATCGGTCGGGGTCTCCGTAGGCAGCGGAGTATCGGTCGGAAGCGGTGTGAGGGTGGCCGTCGGCGTGTTGGTCGGAGTGGCCGTGCTGGTCGGCGTGGCGGTATTGGTAGGCGTCGGGGTATCGGTCGGGGTGGCGGTGGCGGTCGGAGCCAGGAAAGGAATACGAGCGCCACTGCTGCATGCCAGCGATACAGCCAGCAGCACCAACCCTCCCAACCATATCTTTAGACGGTCAGACATGTACGATCCTTTCTAAGTTATGATTGTCCAGGAAACCCTCGGCCCTGAAGTGTAAATTTCTACCGGTCAATCCCGTCAGATTTGCTCCCGAAGGAAAGTACCGATATGCTCCGCAAGCTGGTGCGGATGATAAAGCGTCACCTCGTCAAGACCAGATTCGATCCACTCGACCACCACATCGGCCAGCAGTTCTTCCGCTTTTTCAATCCCGGCCTCTTTCGCTGCCAGTTCAGCCGAGTCAGGCTTTTCGGGATCACGAGCCGCCAGGATCAACACCGGGCAGGTGATCTGCTCATAAAGCTCGGGCAGACGCTGCTCCCACATATGGCGAAGAATGCGCATATGCGTGTCAGGATTCAGCCGGTGATGGATCCGCTCTTCGGCATCGATCTCGAAATTTGCCATCAAAGCGGCTTCGACTGCCGGGGTAAGCAATCCCTGTGAGCTGTTCTGCCGCATCATCTCCCGGAATTCCTCAACGGGCATCCCATCGATATCCGGTGGTTTGAGCCGCTCGGCGGTATCTTCCCACGAGCTGGAGAGGCCCAGATCAACCAGCGCGTCGTTGACCAGCACCAATCCACTCAGAGCATCCGGGTGATGGGCGGCGATCCACAGGCCAATCCATGCTCCCCAGGAATGCCCCACGATCACCGGGCGGTCGAGCTGAAGCGCTTTGAATACATCGCGAACATCCTTGCTGAGTTCGCGGAAGGAGTAGTCGCCGTCTGGTTTATCGCTCTGACCATGCCCACGCAAGTCAAGAGCAATCACCCTGGCGTCATCCAACAGCAAGGGCGCGACCAGATCCCAACTGTGGGCCGTGCTCGCCAACCCGTGCAATAACAGCACCGGCCAGCCAAAGCCGCCCCAATCTCGATAATGAAAGCGCAGTTCGTTAACCGCCACATTCTTGTCAATGGCGTACTGAGTGACCATCGGAAACACCTCCGTGCGTCTCACAGCCGTTTCTTGTCCCCAGTATATACTGTATTGCTATTGTTGGAAACCGTCATTTGTCACCACTGTCACATTCCATCCCCCTGTAGTGTTTTCCATTATGAACACCATAATCAATACTCATACTATCCGGGAGTTGTGCTATGCCTACCTCTTCTGTGATTGAAACCCAGGGAATCACCCGCCGTTTTAAAGACCTTACCGCCGTTGACCACCTGGCTCTGAACGTGCCGGAGGGCTGTGTATACGGCTTTCTAGGGCCGAATGGAGCCGGTAAGACCACCACCATCAGGATGCTGCTCGGATTGATCCGCCCTGACCAGGGTGAGATTTTCCTGTTCGGCGAGAAGTTCGACCGGCGCAAGTGGCCGTTACTGAGCAAGGTCGGGGCAATGGTCGAATCGCCCAGCATCTACCCGCACCTGAACGCACGTGAGAATCTGGAAGTCACCCGGCGGCTGCTCGATCTTCCCCGCACCCGGATTGACGAAGTGCTTGAGGTCGTCCGGCTGACCGGCGCAGCCAACCGCCAGGTGAAGGGCTATTCGACCGGGATGCGCCAGCGGCTCGGACTCGCGTTGGCCCTGATGAACGAGCCGCAGGTCTTGATCCTCGATGAGCCGACCAACGGCCTTGACCCGGAGGGTATCCAGGATATGCGGGAATTGATCCGCACCCTGCCCGAAACGCAGGGCGTGACGGTCTTTCTTTCAACCCACCTGCTCCACGAGGTGGAACTGATCGCCTCACACATCGGGGTCATCAACCGGGGCAAACTGCTTTTCCAGGGAACCCTCGACTCACTGCGCGAACTCTGCCCGCCAACACTGCACATCCAGAGCGAACGATTGGCCGACATCCAACAGACATTGAGCCAGGCAGGCTGGTCAACCCGGATCACCGGGCGGCCCGATGTAGAGGTGGAGATCGACGAGCCTGCGGAACTGGGCAAGATCAACCGTTATCTGGTCGAGCATGGGCTGGACATGTTCCAGACGCAGATCATGCAGTCGAGCCTGGAAGAACTCTTCTTCCAGTTGACGCAAAAACCGGTCTAGGAGGTGTGATATGGTACTCCGTGCTTTTCGCGCCGAAGTCCTGAAGCTGCGCCGCACCCTGATCCTGTGGACACTTTTCGCCGGGCCGATGCTGCTTCCCCTGTTATTCCTGGCGGCCTTTATCACCCTGTGGCCGGTTGATGATCCACAGTGGCAGCTGGCAACCGATTACCTGACCCTGAGGGATTTCTGGTCAGGGCTGTTCCTGCCCTTGTTGATCATCCTGCAAATGGGTTTGTTAGGGAACCTGGAGAATCAACCCGATCAATGGAAATACCTGTTTGCCCTGCCGGTCCCGCGTGATGCGTTATTTATCGCCAAGTGGTTGGTCGGAACCCTGTCCGCCTTCACCTGTGCGGTTGTCTTTGGGGTGGTATACGTGCTCACCCAGGTGATCATAAACACATTCGTGCTCGGCCTCAGTCCCTTTGCCCTGGCCGTACCGCTCGGAAAAATCGCCGCCGACATGTTCGTTATCGCCATTGCCGTCTTCCTGATGCTGACCATTCATCTCTGGTTCAGCCTGCATACCAAGAGCCTGGTGACCAATTTCGGCGTAAGCATCATCGTCGTCATCCTCAATCTGGGCTTTATCTGGAGCCGGGGAGCGACCCATCTATTCCCCTGGTCGTTGGCTAGCAACGCGGTGATGCTCTATCACGGCAGCCTGACCCAAACCCTGCTGCTGTCGGTACTGGGTGGATTGGCCGTCGGCCTGATCGGCTGCCGGGTATTTACCCGCCGTGACGTATCAGCATAACGAAAGGTGGTACAACCATGACCTACATTCGCCGCGCCTTATCGGCTGAATTACTCAAACTCCGGCGCACACCGTCGCTGTGGCTGGTCGCCGTCGGCCCCCTGATGATCGTCCTGATCTACGGCATGGTGATCGTCTCCCGCCACGATGAATTCATCGTAGACGATACCTGGTATGTCATGACCAAAAACATGTTTAGCATCTGGGCAGTCTTTATGCTGCCGATGTTATGCAGTTCGATGACGGCGCTGTGGGCTAATTTCGAGCATCAGGCCAATCAGTGGAAGTATCTTTTTGCCCTGCCTTTTCCCCGAACGGCCATCTACGGAGCCAAGTGGATCCTCTCGCTGACGCTGCTGGCGATCAGTTCCCTGATCTTGTGGGTGGGGATGCTTTTCCAGGGCTGGCTGATGCGCTACATGGTGCCGGGCTTTGGCTTCGAAGCCGCCCCACCGGTCATCTGGACTTTAAAGGGCGCGCTGGGAATTTACCTCGCCGCCGTGCTGATCATCACCATCCACGCCTGGGTCAGCCTCCGTTGGAAGAATCTAACCCTGGCGCTGGGATTTGGCATCGGGGCGCTGGTGACAAATGTATTTGCCTTCCACTCAGAAACGGTGGGCCGGTTTTTCCCCTGGTCGCTGCCGATGCGTATCCGCAGCGTTCCCGGCGCTGATCCGCTTGAAAGCATCCTGATCAGCCTGGTCGGGGCGCTGATCGTCGCGGTGCTGGGCGGGTGGAACCTTACCCAGCGGGATGTGCTCTAGACCCTGTGGTTGAGAAGATATTCCTCCCGCCAACTGATTTTTAAGTCCCTCTCCCTCAGGGAGAGGGATTTAGGGTGAGGGCTGTGCGATTCTCAATACCGCAGTACCGCCGCCATCAATGCCCCATCGGGCACCTGATCGGGGGAAACGGCGTACACCGATCCCTTAGCAAGCAGCGTCCGGCGAATGGCATGATTAACCAGGTCGATCACCTCACCATCAGGATTGGCCTCTTCCCCCAGATGAACCACCCCGGTTTCCCGGTCGAAGGTTCCCATCTGATGCGCATCAAGCGCCATCAACAGCACCTCAATGCGTCCATAGTGAGCCGCCGAGACGATCTCCTTTAGATCGGTCGTGGCCCGATTGGTGCCCTCGAAATGCAGATATAACCCGGCAGCCTCCTCGATTTCGGCATCGAACTGCGGTTGGAGAATCTGCCATGCCTGCCGGTGTAAATCCTGGGGGCTGAGTTCTTCAGGGTTCCCGATGATGCCCTGCCCGGTCAGGTGCGGGTAGGAGTTAGCTTCCCGGTAAATCGGATGCAGGTAATCCACCCCGGCTAATATCAACGGGATATTTTGCTTGGCAAGGAACGGTTGCAAAGCCCCATCGATCTGCCGGAAATATTGTTTAATCCGGTCTTTCTTGTCCGCATCCGCGCCACCGCCGCGCCCCTGAAACGCCGTCTGCCCGCTCCCGCCACCGGGAGCACTGGAGGCCCCGACAAAGCGGTGCTGCTTTTCGATACTTTCATACCAGAGTGCCTTGCTGAGGCTTTCCGGCAGGCTCGTCAGGTTAATCGCACCGACACCGTAGCGTGTCCCCTGGAACAGCCGTACCTCGTTCTGGCTGAGGGCCAGCAGGTAGAACTGTCCATCGCCGGTAAACAACGGCAAGAGCGGCTTGATCATAAACCGGTTGCCGACCACCGCCTGGGGGTCAAAGGTCAGCGGCAGGCGATAATACACAAACAACTCTGGGGAGAGAAAGATAGCCAGTCCATCGCTTTGTTCCTGCCAGAAAGGCGTGTCAGCAACCAGCTTCTGGATCGGCCCCAGAAAGGATTCGACCTGGGCAGTACGCCAACCGCGTGCCGCCAACTGGCTCTCAACGACTTTCAACTGGTTTTTTAGGGCAGTGGGATTCTGCTGGATATCTGCGCCTGCGCGATAGGTGGGGATAAAAATCGAGATGCAGGGATCGTCGCGTGTCTCGATCAATGGCCTGAGTTCCGCCTGGGTTAAGACCTTCACGGCACATCTCCTTTTGAAAATAAGCGGGGAAAGCGGCGATGCGTGGCATTTTTAAGTCGTTATTCTCATTATACAGGATTTTATCAAGATGAATTTGGCGCAGATGTTTACGCTAATCTAACGGAAATCCTTGTTCCAACCCGCTATACTAAGACTGTGTTAGTTTGGAATGTTAAGCAAAAGGAACTGAACAATGGATAACAGTGTGCCACCTCAACCCCAATCGCTGCCCGCCGTGCGCGAACTACGTGAGCGGATGCCGCAGCTCCATCCGGTAGCGGCGCTCAACCTGACCCTCGACCTGATGCTGACCCGCGGTGAGGTGACCTCTGAGGAATATCTCAAACTCGCGGCGGTGCTGGTAGCATCATCTGGCAAGTGGCTCTTCAGCGCCAATTAGCCCGAACTGTCGAAAACTCAAGGCGCAGCATGAGCATGGCTGCGTCTTTTTTGTTTGGCTGGGTGCTACCTGTTTGTCCCGGTTGATCATCAATGCTATCTTTGAAGCGGGAGATTTTTTTCTATGGACAACATCGACCGGCTGTATGAAGTCTCACGGCTGCTTGCCAATGCCCAACCCTTTGATACCGGGGGAATCTATCTTTCCGAGCAGGAGGTGGCTGTGATCAACGAACACCTCGCCCGTATTTACGACGCCCTGGTAGAAGGTGACGTTGATGGCGAATGCGAGGATGATGACGGATAACGGATACATGAGAGGGGATTGACATTGTTCAGACAACAATACTGGCTTGGCCCGGTGATCCGGGTGGTGTTCAGCCTGACGATTGCCCTCATCGGGCTGACCTTCTTCCGGGCCATACCACCGTTATGGGAAGCCTCACAGCAGCTTGGCGACACCGGAACGACCGTAGAAGGCGTGGTCGAATCGGTCGATCAGCCCGGCTTCCTGGCAATCAGTTACCCGGTGGTCTATCAATTTGAAGCCGGTAAACGGACCATCACCAAATGGGAAGTCGTCCGTCGTGGTATGACGCTTGAGGCCGGTTCGCCCGTCACGGTGCGTTATCTTCCCGATAATCCCGATATCTCGGTGATCGACGGCAGCCGCGTCCTGAACAGGACAGCGCTTGCCATGACGATCAGCGCTGCCTTTGTTTATCTGCTGGCAGTCGGATTTCTGATCAGCGCATTTCCGACCCAGCAGTTCCGTGAACGGGTGCGCTATGCCAGGCCGCCTGTCCCTGGGCAGCGACCGCCCACCCTGCGACTGGTCGTGATCCTGGGGCTGGTGATCCTCAATCTGCTGGCCCTCAATGCCGCTGTCCGCCAGTATGCCGCCTGGTTGGAGACTCGCAATATGGGGGTCGTAACAGAGGCCCAGATACAGGCGGTATTCGACTATAATCCACAGCGTCCCACCATCCGATTCAGCTTTGATCCGCCAAACGGTGAGCGGGTAGAGCAGGAGATACAGGTTAAGGCCGGATTAGCCAGGGCGGAATCCATCATGATCCAGTATGCGCCCACCAATCCCCAGAATGCCGGTTTGACCGGTCATCCAAAAGCCGGGTTCCTGCTTTTCGCCATGCTGGGATCGGTCGGGCTGTTTTTCCTGGTCTTCACCCTGATCCCCAGCCCGCCCCAGCGAATTGAAGCCCCTAATCAGCAGTTAGTCGATCAGCTTGAAGAGTTGGTACAGGCCGGACTGGAACGCTACGAACCGCTGGCCGGTCGGCAGATACACGTCCGGCTGGCTGAGGATGGCCGCCTGTTGTTTGATGTCGAGGGAGAAATCTACACCAACATTGACCAGATACCGGACGAGTCGGTCAAGGTTTTCCTTCAAAAGATCGTCGTCTTCTGGAACCGGAAACGGCAGTGAAGGCAAAAATGAAACACGGTAGGGGCGAGATATATCTCGCCCCCTACTACACGAACCGTGTGATTAACAACAAAAAAGGGAAGGCATTGGGGAAAGGGCCAGGCAGCCCTGCGGCACCCGGACGACTCGCCTTATGGCTGCTTCCTCTCGGATCTGACCAGGTTCGACGGCATCCGCCGCGCAGGACCCAACCCTCTCCCTAATACCTTCCCTGAGGGATTGATAGGGCCAATACTAACGAAGGGTACCCAAGTTGTCAATGGGGTGCTGATAGTTTCTTATCCAGGCGGGATAAACGGGACATGCTCCACCCGCTGAACTCCCTTCCGATTCAGCACCAACCGCACCCGGCGATAGGTTTTATCTTTTTCCGGCGAGGTAGACCGGTAGCGGGAAATCATATTCATGTGGTAGACATGCTGGCAGGTTACACTTCGCAGCTCCCCCCCATCGACGTAAATCCGCTCCTCTGACGTATTCCCCATTTTTCGGAGATACTTACGGAGATCGTAGCGGGTAATATCATTAATTCCCGTGATCTCCGGCATATTGGCATAGGCCGCTTCGAAGTTGCGATTAAACAGCACAATCTCCTTCATGTGCAGAATCACATACTCGCCGCGCCCATCACTATCCCGATCCATCAGCCGGTTCTGACTCCGGCGTTTGAGGATCGCTTTTGGAATATCCTGCTCAGAGACAAACAGCATCTTCTCCCGCAGGATACCCAGCTTGCGTTGGCCGTCCGGGGTGCGGATGATGATCCGGTGATCGAACAGCCTGTTTTGTAGATACCGGGCGAAGAAATGCTGAAAAAAGACCTTTAGCCGATCTTTGAACATATATCCAACGACCAGGGCAATCAGGAATGGGAAGGTAAAATTACCAAACCGCTGCTGGAAGTAAAAGCCAACAATCGTAGCAAATAACATCGCTGCCCCGGCAGCAATGGCAAACAGCAGTTGTTCCAACCCGGTTCCCTCCCGGCGCATATTCGTCGAGAGCAGCAGGACGCTGTAAGCATATTTCTTCAAGACCGAGGTGTGATACAGGAATCCCTCGTTGTCACCGTCCGGGTCCAGAATCGACGGGTAGCCAAGCGACCGGCGATACTTGACTTCAGCCTGGGCGCAGGCCGTCAACGCTTCAATGAATTCCGCCCGCTCTCCCTTTTTGGTGATATGCTGATCGACAATCTCGAACATCTTGATGGCATGTTCTTCGACCTGGAGACTGAGCGACTCGTCCGTTAGTTGGTAGGCGGAAAAGACTTCCGGGTCTACATTAGGCAGGTTGAAGTATGAGAAGTATGACCGATATCGGGTGGTGATCTTCTCGCTTTCGACCAGGAAATCCTCGATCAGATTGGCGATCAGCAGGTGGATTTTGCTGTCGGGTGCAGCCTCCGCGATCCGCTGGTAGATCAGGTTAAAATGCTCCCGCAGGGCCGTCTTGAACATCGCACTCAAGAACTTGAAATGGCGTTTCAACTGATTGTTATAGCGGGAATTAGCCGCCCAACCCTCGGTGCCGATCACCACGGCGATGCTGTTCAGCGGCGAGGTAGATAGCTCCGTAAAGTCTCGCAGCGTCAACTCAGGGGTTTTGAGCCGGATATAGTTCTGGGTTTCCCGGTAAAAGGTGCTCTTTGAATAACTGCTTGGATTGATCCCCAACGTCTTAGGGAAGAAGATATACGTCGAAATCTGATAGGACGTTTGCTTCCCTTTCAACAGTTCATAATCGAACTTGAATTCGACCTGGTATTTACCACGTAATCTAACCCGTTGTTGGACAGCTTCGATCATGCTGACCTCCTTTGGCAATGAGGCTGGGAGGAACGATAGGACAAAACGAAAGCCTGATGAGCGCGCGAAGTATTTGAAGGATTTAATCTTTAAAGACCGGATTCCTATCGGAAACCGGTCTCACATCATACTCAAAGCATCGGGCTGATGCAACTAGAACTATTGGATTGAGAGTTGAATACAGGACTGTTTCACCGGGAGATCAGGTCACCTGGAGATCGTCCAACCCTTCCTCTGACCAGACTGTTTTGCCCTGCTTCTGGCGGCGGGCCGGGATGATACATATCCAACCAAGTGGGTCTTCCCCCGTATTCCTGATCTGGTGGACTTCGTCGGGGGAGATATAGACCACGTCTCCCTGCTCGATGTGATGAACCTCCTCACCGATCAAGACCTCCCCGCTGCCCCGGATGAACAGAACACCATGATCATACGGATGATATTCCTCGCGGGAATGCCCCCCCGGTTGAAGCTCATAATAGCGCATGGCGAAATTCTCGGCTTTGTCCGCCTTGCCGATCAACCAGGTTTCGGTCGCACCGGAAGCCTCATTGCTGTATACCCTGGTACGAGCACCATCCCAGATAAAATCCTCCCCCCACTCTCCCTTGAATCGATGAATAGAACTCATGTCATGTCTTCCTTGAAAATTGTTGTGACTGACCGGCAGCATTTAGCACCCAATGTCAACGGTCAGTGTATTGCTGCGCAGACCTGCCTTATCGACCAACGTTACACCCAGCGTTATGTTGTTCGAAACTCCAATCGGGCACTGCCGCCTCGATGTATGTAGGGCGGTTGCCTTTTGAGATGCTGCTGATAGGGTGATAGTATCATCCACCACCGCAGGAGTGGGCGGGTTAGGTGCCGCAACTAAGACCTCGAAATCAACCGTCACCGCATTGCCATCAGCATCCCTGAAGTAAATATCGATGTAAACGGTTATCCCAGTGGTTACATCCCCCACCTGATTAGAAGTGACAGAGGTGATCACTGGCGGGCTGTTGGTCGGGAGCGGGGTATTGGTCGGGGCCGGAATCGGCGTTTTGGTTGGTGTTGGCGTGATGGTGGGAGTTGGTGTGTTAGACGGGACTGGCGGCAGACTGATCGGCGTTGGTACAGGCGTGGGGAAGCTGTCCAGGACTTCGACCAGTTCGTCGATCAATACTTCTTCTCCAACTTGCCGGAGCGCGTTAATCGTCTGATCCGATATATTGGCCCTATCCAGCGCCCCGCCGGGGCCAAGATTGCCGTTGCGATCGACCGTTCCGACCTGCCCCCCATTCACCATAATCGATTCGCCGCTCGCCTTAGAAACCAGCTCAGTTGATCCCTGAACCGTCCGCACGGTGGTAGCCAGCAGGTCGGTCGATGGGTCTGAGGCCAGTTCCATAAAATCGGCCAGGCCACCCAGGTCATCCCGGAAATCAAGGGTCAGGGTGGGTAAGGGCGTTTCCTCACCGGTCAGCGTGCCGGTTGCCTGGGCGGAGATCAGCGTCGGTGTCAGAATGGTGGGCGACGCCAGGGCCAGATCAACCTGGACATCCATAATGGTTCCCTGAATGGCGGCGACAGCGTTGGGCGTTCCAACCTCGTAAATAGCGTCTTGTGGCAGGGAACCCTCTCTGAAGGTAAACAGCGACCCGGCATTCAGAAACAGGCGCGTAACCGGTACTGCCGGGCTGCCGCGAAGTTCGGCCAGCGTCAACCAGGATTGGCTGCCTAAGACCAGAAGCGTGCCGTCATCCAGTTCCAGGACAACCAGACCATCCGCCCCGGTGACGATATCCTCCATCACAAACAGGGATTGCCCCTCAGCCGCCAGGAACAGGTCATCAGACCCCACACCGACTACCCCTTCGACATAGCGCAGCGTGACCGCTCGCGGCTCTTCAGCCGTGATGCCAATCGACGGGTCTTGTGGCTGTGGGCTGGCTTCTCTTTCTGCCTCACTGCCCGGTATGTCGGTTGGGATCAGGGGCGGCGTCGGACTGGGTAACGGCGCTGCCGGAGCCTGTGGTTGGCAGGCAACCAGCACCAGGCCAATAATCATCAACCACCAATATTGCCTTTTATTTGTCGATGCCATATCAACAATTCTCTGTCAGGATTTGAAAATGATCTGGTCGTAGGGGCGAGATATATCTCGCCCCTACCCATGTGTATCCCTGGTTTATATTATAAATCTCCCGCAGCGGGCCGACCGCCCAACGTCACCGCCGCCCGTACACCATTGATGATCGCCTCGGCGACCACCTCGGCGGCATACGCACCGACCAGATTCAGATCGGCTTTCTTCTTGCCAAGCGCCAACGCAAAGATCGTATCCCCATCAAACAGGGTATGCGCCGGTCGGATGGTGCGGGCCAATCCGTTGTGGGCCATCTGCGCGACCTTGTTAACTTCTTCTTTGGTCAACCGGGCGTTGGTCGCCACCACGCCGATCACCGTATTGCGCGAGGCAAAGTTGAGCGTCGCCTTTCCGACCATGCTCGGCATGCTCGCCAGTGTATCGGCTAATTCCTTCCCGCCGGGTGGACGGCGCACCCCGGCCAGAATCGCGCCGGTTGCCGGATCGACTACGTCACCAAAGCAGTTGACCGCCATCAGCGCACCTACGACCAATCCGCCGCCCAGGTCAACGCTGGCCGTCCCGATACCGCCCTTCATCTGGAAGCCAGGGCCAAACATCCGCCCCACACTGGCCCCCATACCGGCACCGGCATTCCCCTGCTCAACCGGGCCATCGCTGGCCGATTCGCAGGCCGCCCGCCCCATCTGGGCATCAGGTCGGACATCCGCCTGCCCGATATCCAGGTCAAACAAGATCGCAGTCGGGACGATAGGCACATGCGCCACGCCGACGTCCACGCCAACCTTCTTCTCTTCGAGATAGGCCATCACGCCATCAGCGGCGCTTAACCCAAACGCGCTGCCGCCGGACAGCAGCACCGCGTGTACTTTTTCAACCAGGTGCATCGGGCGCAGCAGATCGGTTTCCCGCGTACCGGGTGCACCGCCCCGCTGATCGACGCCCCCTACTGCACCATCTTCACATAGAACGACCGTGCAGCCGGTGATCGCTTCCGGGTTGTCTGCGTGGCCGACTTTGATACCCGGAACATCGGTGATTGCATTATGCTGGGTTTTTGCCATAGGTTTGTTCCCGGCGTGTGATTAGTCAGTTTACCTCACCCCCGATCTCCCTGCGCTCGATCTGCCCCCTCTCCACGAGTCTGCGAAGCTGACCGGAGTGGGGGAAGGAGAGCCGCCCCTGGCGGCTCGGAAGGGGGTGAGGTCTACTCACTTGAAAACTAGTTCTTACCGAGATCCACTGGGGACTCATCTGAGCCTAGCAATGCATCAATCAATGCCAGGGCTTTTTCTTCCATCAATTTCGGTACCATGATGTCGATCCGACCCAGGATGCCAACGACTACTGGTATAGCTGAACTGGCTGCCTCCTGTCGCATATGGGCTGGAATACCCTCATCCTGTAAGCGGGCAGTGATAACTCTCGCCTGTACCTGGTCAAAGACCATCAGCACAGGCACCCACGACTCAGGGTCGTCTTCGCCCCCAGTACCTTCAGCTTCTGTTTCTTTGGTGCTGTCACGGGAGATTCGTTTAGGCCCACCCAACAGCCGGAACACCCAACCTCCAACCATTTGAATACCCATCCTATTGAACTGTATCTGTATTGCGTTGCTGAATTTTCGGGAGCCGTCAGGAGCCATTCTGGGAATTGTGATGGAGAGGCAGGACAATCGTAAAGGTCGTCCCCTCACCGGGGTAGCTGTCTACCCAGATACGCCCATCGTGGTCTTCGATAATGGTCTTGACGATATTCAAGCCAAGCCCGGTCCCCTCATGCGTTGTCTCGACATCCGCCACCCGGTAAAACTTCTCGAATACGAAGGGCAGATCATCAGCATCGATCCCGATGCCGGTATCCGAAATCGATACCATCACCTGTTCGGATTCGCGAAAAACGCTAACCTCAACCTCACCGCCGTCCGGCGTATATTTGATCGCATTATCTACCAGGTTGAGCAGCACGCGCCGCAGGCGGCTGGGCGCGCCGAGTACGGTTGTATCCTGTTCGGTCAGCTCGACGATCACGTTCTGGCTTTTCATGTCCGCCCGACCCCGGACCGCGTCAACCACATAGCGGGTCATATCCACCACAGAGATCGCTTCACGCTGCTGATCCAACCCGGCTTCGAGCCGCCCCATCTCCAATAAATCACTGACCAGGTTGGTGATCACCTGTACACTGGTCTTGACCTTGTCGGCCATATCGGCCTGCTGCTCGTTCAGTTCACCAACCCTGGTGATCAGATCGACGTAGCTTAACACCGCCGTCAGCGGGGAGCGCAGATCGTGAGAGATCGTCATGATGGCATCGGTCTTGACACGATCCAGTTCCTTCAGGTTGGTAATTTCCTGTAAGGAAATAGCATAGCCCACGCCATCAACATATTTCAGCCAGGCATGGAAGATGCGCCCGTCGAGCAGGGAAACTTCTCCCCGCGCCGCGCCATCTCTTTCCGTATCACCCAACAAATCCAGTAAAGCCGAGTTATCGATCAGATCGGATAAATACTGGCCAACCGGCGCTTTGATGCCCAACAGTTCCCAGGCCGCCGGATTGGCATAGGTCACCCGGCCATCATCGTCCACCAACAAGTTTGGCTGCTGGATATGGTCGAATACCCGCTTGAAACGGGAACGCTCGGACTCGGCTTCGGTATAATGCTGTGCATTGACAATCGCAATCGCCGCATAATCAGCCAGGGCTTTGATCAGGCTGACATCCTGGTTGGAGATCACCCGATCCGTTACCCGGTTGTATAGACCCAGCACACCGATAATCTGCTCGCCAACCTTCAACGGCACGTAGAGCAAACTCTTCACCAGGTAGCGAGTCTTGATTTTCTGCATCCCCTGGCCGCTGATCAACAGCGGTTCGCCCGAATCGACCACCCGACCGGCCAGGCTGTCCTTCACCTGGAGACGCATACTCCGCAGCCCGGCTTCAATGTTCTTGGCGACGCGAACGTAAAGTTCCCCGCTGTCCTGATCGATCAGCATCATAGCGCCTTCTTCTGCGCCAGATAAATAGACAGCCGCCTCGACCACCCGCGACAGGATCAACTCCAGGTCGAGTAGTGAGGTCACCGATTTACCGATTGCAATCAGGGTGTTGAGCGCCTGTAAACGGCGCTGATCGGGGATACCGGCCCGCAGCGCACCGACCCTGGTGGATCGCAAAATGCGCTTGATAGCCTGGCGGAGGTCTTCTTCCTCAAAGGGTTTGACGAAGTAGTCCATCACACCCGCCCGCAGGGCGCGAACGGCAATTTGTTCTGATCCCTCACCGGTGATCAGAATCACCGGAATCTGGCGATCATTCTGCCGCAGTTCCTCGACCATTTCGAGGCCGTCCATCTCCGGCATAGCCAGATCGGTGATGATCAGGTCGGGGTTATTGGTCAGGGCCGAGGCCAATCCTTCGACGCCATCCCAGGCCACGTCAACAATATACCCCTCCATCCCCAGGACGGAATTGGCAAGAAAATCGCGCATTCTGGCGCTGTCGTCTACGACAAGGATACGTTCTCCGGTCACCTGCTTCCATGTCCTATTGGCATGACGCTATCGATCAAGCCGATCAACTCTTCCAACTGGCGATGCATAACGTCAACGGCAGCCTGATTTTGAGCGGATAAAGACCCTAATTCCCCGGTGCGGAACAGATTCATATTACCCAGCAGATGGGTCAGCGGCCCGCGCAGTTGATCTAAAACCGCCGGGTCTACACCATCCGTCTGCTGTGACTGCGACGCCCCACTGCCAGAAACCTGTTGTTGAAGCTCCTGCTGCTGGGCATGCAGTTGGCGATACATCTGCTCAAGCTGCTTGGAGCGGCGATGCATGGCAGCAAACAACCGACCATTCACAATCGCAATAGCCGCATAGTCCACCAGCGCCGTCATGATATCGGCCATATGAGGAGCAAAAGCCAGCCGCGAATTGGCAACCCACAACAGGCCAAAAGCCTGCTCGTTGACGACCAGAGGCGCATAAATGATCGCCTGTGCGCCCTCCTGAGCCGGGCGGAAGTTTCGCAAACTTTCCCCATCGGCGATGTAAGTTTCCTGCGCATTCATGACCAACATCGCCAGGTCGTCCTGAACCGGCTTCCCGATCCGGTCGATCAGGTTGCGGCTCAGATTGTGTCCGTGACGTAGTACCAGGGCATTGGCCTGTTCGTCCTTCAGGAACAGCCCCGCCGACTCCGCCGACGTCAGGTGGATGGCCGCCCGGATCACCAGGTCGAACACATCATCCAGCCGCCGGAGCGACGTCACAGATTTACCGATCCCCATCAGGGTTTTCAGCTCGCGTAAGTGCTGTTCGGCGGCATTAGCCGCATACTGCACTTCGCTGACCAGCATTTCCCGGTCACGTCGCAGCCGGACCTCATTCAAGGCCCGCTCAATAGCCTGGATCAGCTCCGTCTCCCGGAAGGGGCGCGAAAGGTAGTCTTTGGCCCCCAACCGAAATGCCTGAAGCGCCTCTAACTCGTAGCCTTCGTCGGCCAGAGCGATCACCGGGGCCTCAATCGACTGGGAGTTTAAGGCGGACAATACGTCATTGCCGCTCAAGCCCCGCAAGTCCAGGCTGAGTACGATCACGTCGGGGGGATCGGACAAGGCCAGAGAGATAGCTTGTCCGCCATCCATGGCCGCCGTCACATCATACCCAAAGGGTATGAGTGCACCCTCGACAAAGTTAGTCGTCTCGTCGAGGTCTTGATTGATGATCAGGATTTTATCTTTCCGTTCAGACATATCTCAGCTTTTCGAGCAATGGTGGGTCATGATTTCTCACCCCGCGCAACATGATACTTTTCGTTTGATTATCAGAAATTGGTATCTACCAGATCTGAGTCCATCACTGCCAAGTCAATTATAGTGCGGGGTGGAATGCACAACAAATGTGCCGTCACTCTGATTATACTACAATAGTTGGCCCCACCTGACCATATGACCTTGTATATAGGGTTGAATAGCTTAAGTCGTGCTCGATAGAATTATTTTTGTCCTTCAAAGCAAATCCTTTTACCTCATCGGCGAGAATACAAACAGATTATGATTATCATTAACATTTTAACAGTCTCACTTGGCGCAACCCTGATTATGATAACCATCGCGGCAGCCGTTCGGATGGTGGTACTGCCGCGCAGTGATAACGTCTGGTTGACGCGCTGGGTGTTCAGAGCCATGAATGTCATCTTCCAGATTCCACTCCGCAAAGCCAACACCTATGAAGAGCGCGACCGGATCATGGCGCACTTTGCCCCGGCAGCACTATTGACCATGCCTATCGTCTGGCTCATCTTTGTAACGATTGGCTATACGGCCATCTTCTGGGGGATCGGCGTCCGGCCTGTTTACGATGCCTTTTTGTTGAGCGGGTCATCCTTGTTGACCCTGGGATTCGCCCCGGTCGATAATCTGGCCGAGACGCTGCTGGCCTTCTCCGAGGCGACTATCGGCCTGATCCTGATCGCCCTGCTGATCGCCTACCTGCCGACCATGTACTCGACCTTTTCCCGGCGCGAGACACTGGTCACGCTGTTAGAGATCAGGGCCGGATCGCCCCACTCCGCCATCACCATGTTAAGCCGGGCCGCGCGATTGGGGCGGCTGGATCAACTGGGCGAAGTCTGGTCACGCTGGGAGGTGTGGTTCGCCGAGGTAGATGAGAGCCATACCTCATTGGCTCCCCTGGTCTTTTTCCGGTCGCCGCAGCCGCAGCACTCCTGGATCACGGCAGCCGGTACAGTTTTAGATGCCGCCGCCCTGACCGTTTCAGCCATCGATATTCCGAGAGATGTAAAGGCCGATCTCTGCATCCGGGCCGGTTACCTGGCTTTACGGCACATCGCCGATTTTTTCACCAACATCGAATATGATCCCGACCCGGCCCCCGACGATCCGATCAGCATCAGCAAGCGGGAGTTCATCGAAGCCTGTGAAACGCTGGCCGGGCAGGGTGTCCCGATCAAGGCAGACCTGGATCAGGCCTGGCAGGACTTTGCCGGATGGCGCGTCAACTATGATACAGTGCTGCTCCGCCTGGCCGCCCGGACGATGGCCCCCTACGCGCCCTGGGTATCCGACCGCTCACCGATCCGGCTGGCAGGCCAAAAACGAGAACAATAGCGGGGAGTGCAGAGCTATTTCCACCACCCCCTGCTACCGCAAAAGCGGTATCTGCCCCCCTTGCAAGGGGGGCGAATCCGAGCATCAGCGAGGATGGGGGGTAAAGCTGCTTTACTGAAAATGTCATAAAACTTCTGCGATCAAAATGTTGACGATCAGCCACAATTGGCTTATACTTTTTAATCATCCGCCGGAGTGGCGCAATTGGCTGACGCGATGCATTCAAAATGCATTGTCCCCTGGGACGTGTGGGTTCGAGTCCCACCTCCGGCACTAAACAGCCTGGATAAATATCCAGGCTTTGTTTTTTTCTAATCCCAACCATATACTCGTAGGGGCGGCTCGTGAGCCGCCCAGGGCGCTTCGCGAAACGCCCCTACGAACA
>JBNKDD010000079.1:0-20628 GCA_050288085.1 Anaerolineae bacterium | reverse complement strand
GACATGAATACGAGGCTCTACTCCCTGATGAGCCTATCGAGCAGGAAGCTGCGGCAGACTAGGCTAAGTAGCTTGACATGGAGAACTATATGATCAAATTTACCATTGATGGAAGATCTATCGAGGCGGAACCGGGTACCAATGTAATGGAAGCCGCACTCGCCAATGGCATTGACATCCCCCGTCTATGTTATCACCCTGAGTTGAGTGTGTCGGGTGGCTGCCGGTTATGCCTGGTTGAGGTTGAAGGTCGGCCCAACCCGGTGCCGGGCTGCGGCCTGGCCTGCGCGGATGATATGGTTGTCATGACGCAGAGCGAGCAGCTTACAGAGATGCGCCGGGCGATTATCGACCTGTTTGTGTCCGATCACCCACTCAACTGTGTTACCTGCGAAAAAGCTGGCAGCTGCCAGCTTCAGAAATACGCTTACGAATACGGGATCAAGGAGACCAGCTACGACCCAGAGATCTCACGTAAGCTCTACCAGGACGACAATCCCTTCTTTATCCGTGACCACCAGTATTGCATTTTGTGCGGACGCTGCGTAAGAGTTTGCAACGAGGTTGTCGGCGCGGATGCGATCTACTTTGTAGGGCGCGGATTTGAGGGGCATATCGGGACGCCATTTGATGGCCCGATGATCGATTCGACCTGCGTCTTCTGTGGGAGCTGCGTGCAGGTCTGCCCAACGGCTGCCCTGATGCCGTTTTCGCGGAAGGGCAAGGGGCGCGAATGGGATTTGGAGCGCACCAAGACTATCTGCGGCTACTGCGGCGTCGGCTGCCAGATCGAATATGCTCATAAAAATGGCGAGATCGTCTATGCCCAGGCGCTGCCAGATGCACCGGTCAACGGTGAGTTTCTGTGCACCAAAGGGCGTTATGGGTGGGATTTCGTCAATAACCCTGAGCGACTGACGACCCCCTTGATCCGGCGTGACCTGGCGTATGAGTTGGGATTGACCGATGAAGATTGGTCGATGCCTGACATTTCACCATTGGATATTGACAAACCCGATATGACCGCCAGCCATATTCCAGTTGATTGGGATACAGCCCTGGACATTGCCTCAACCAAACTGGCCGGGATTGTCCAGGAACATGGCTCCGATTCGGTGATGGGATTGTCTTCTGCCCGCTGCACGAACGAGGAAAACTACCTCTTCCAAAAATTTATGCGGGCAGCGATAGGAACAAATAACGTCGACCACTGCGCCCGTCTTTGACATAGCTCAACAGTTGCAGGCCTCGTGAAGGCCTTCGGTAGCGGCGCAATGACCAACTCAATCCATGAGATTCGTGATGCAGATTGCATCTTTATTACCGGGTCGAACACAGCAGAATCACACCCGGTTATCAGTTATGAAGTTATACGGGCGGTCAAGAAGGGGGCTAATCTGATCATCGTTGATCCGAGGCGCATCCCGTTAGTTGACCATGCTACCCTGTTCTTGCAGATCAAGCCGGGAACCGACATTTATGTCTTCCTGGCGATTATGCATACCATCATCCGCGAAGGCTGGGCCGACGAGGCGTTCATCGCTGAACGAACCGAAGGCTTTGAGGAATTCGCGGCTATCGTTGAGGAATATACGCCGGAACATGCCTCATTGAAGTCCGGTGTGCCCGCCGAACTGATCGAGGAAGCGGCCCGCATCTATGCACTTGGTGAGCGGGCCAGCGGTACATCGATCTACGATGATGGTCGGGGGCACAGCTCGATCCTGTATGCAATGGGGATCACCCAGCGCAGCAACGGCACCGACATGGTTATGACCCTGGCGAACCTTTCAATGCTGGGTGGTCACGTCGGGAAGCCGTCCACCGGGGTTAATCCCCTACGCGGACAATCGAACGTTCAAGGCGCGTGTGACACCGGCTGCCTGGTCAACGTCTATCCTGGCTATCAGAGTGTCACCGATGACGAGAAGCGAGCCGCGATTGCTGAAGTCTGGGATGTGGACGAACTGCCCGGTGAAGTGGGCCTGACCATCGTAGAAGCGATGCATGGCGTCACAGAAGGGAAAACCCACGCGGTGTACGTCATGGGCGAGAATCCAATGATGTCAGATCCCAACACCAGCCATGTCGAACACGCTCTGCGGAGTGTCGATTTCCTGCTGGTACAGGATATCTTCCCCAGTGAAACTGCCCAGTTGGCACACGTTATCCTGCCTGCGTCGTCGTCGCTGGAGAAAGATGGCACCATTACCAACACCGAACGGCGGATTCAGATGATCTACCCGGTGGTCGATCCGGTCGGCGACTCCAAACCTGACTGGCAGATCATCGGCGATCTGGCCGTTTGCTTCAACAATAAGATGGGCATTGAGCACAATCCGGCTCAGTGGATATTCCCGTCCACATCGGCCATCATGGATGAAACGACCAAGGTGACGCCGATCTATGGCGGCATCAGCTATGATCGCCTGGTAGGTGAAGGGCTTCAATGGCCCTGCCCGACCACCGAACATCCGGGTACACAGTATCTCCATAATGGGAAGTTCTCACGCGGGTTGGGTAAGTTCAACCCGGTCAAAGCCAACGATCCGGCTGAACAGCCCGATGAGGAGTATCCGCTCATTCTGAGCACCGGGCGGGTACTGTACCATTATCACTCTGGAACGATGACCCGGCGCAGTGAACCGCTTGATTGGCGCGAACCGGGCCGGTTCGTTGATATCAATTTTGAAGATGCTGACGCATTGGGGATCAGTGAGGGAGCTTCGGTTGCGATCAGGAGCCGCCGGGGTGTGGTGACAGCCAATGCCCGGATCGGGCAGAAGGTTCCGCCCGGTACAATCTTCCTGGCTTTCCACTGGCGGGAAGCTCCGGCAAATATGCTGACCCAGGACTTTGCCCTGGACCCGATCGCCAAGATACCGGAATATAAGGTGTGTGCGGTGCGGTTGGAAAAACCGTAGAAATACCGGCTAATAGTCAATATAAAAAGGCCAGATTTCGATCTGGCCTTTTTTGATTCTGTTGATGGATACCCCCCATCGCACTCACGCGCTTGCGCGTTCGCCGCGATTTGCCCCCCTTGCAAGGAGAGGGGGTAAGTCTAGATGTCAATTATTTCTGGAAGCCCAGCCCTGAGGGATCAGGCCGCCAGGAATTGAGCGCCTTCATGTAGTTGGCGCGTTCAAAGGCTGCCGGTTCAGCAACGGCCTTCTGGCTCATGCTGCCCTGCATCTGGGATACCGATTCGTATTCGTGTTCTTCCATCCAGGTTTTCACGCCGTTGAGGGTGGTGGTGATGTGGCCGATTCCATTCTTCAGCAGTGCAGAAGCCATCATTGTGATGTTTGCACCGGCCATCAACCCCTTCAGCACGTCTTCGTGGGTGTGGATGCCGCTGGTAATGGCAAAGTCGGTTTTTACATTCCCATAGAGGATTGCCACCCAGCGCAGGGGCAAGCGCAGCTCATAAGCGCTGCTCAACGTCAGTTTGGGGGCGACTTCCAGGGCTTCCAGGTCGATATCAGGCTGGAAGAAACGATTGAACAGCACCAGTGCATCGGCCCCGGCTCCGGCCAGTTGTTTCGCCATGTTTGCTGTTGAACTGAAATAGGGGCTGAGTTTCACTGCGACGGGGATGGATACGCTGCCCTTCACATCCTTGACGATATTCAGATACATCTGCTCAACTTCGCTGCCGGGCAGATCAACTGACGTGGGGATGTAGTAAATATTCAGCTCAAGCGCATCGGCTCCGGCATCCTGGATTTTCTTGGCGTAATCGATCCAACCACCGGTAGAAACCCCGTTTAGACTGCCAATGACCGGAATGCCGACTGCCGCTTTTGCCTGGGTGATCAGTTCCAGGTAGCTGTCAGGGCCGGTCTTGTAATCTTCCATCTCAGGGAAGTAGGTTAGCGCTTCACCGAACGACTCTGTGCCGTAGTTCAGATAATGGTCAAGTTCAAGGCTTTCCGCCATGATTTGTTCTTCAAATAGGGAGTACATTACAACCGCTGCCGCTCCGGCGTCTTCCATCTGCTTGATGGTATCCACGCTTTCAGAAAGCGGCGACGCTGATGGCACGATGGGATTCTTCAACTTTAACCCCATATAGGTGGTCGACAAATCCATTTTATTTGTGCTCCTATTGAGGCGAACCCATATCTTTTCCGGGGATTCGCAGAAAAGAGACGGGATCATTGATCCCGTCTCTGGCTAACGTTATAAAAAACCTAACCTTCTTCTTCGACAACCCGTTCCTGGGCCAGTTGTTCGTACTGCTCCCAGCGAGCCTTGACGAATTCCTGTGCTTCTTCGAGCAGCATATCGGCCCGTTCCGGCATGCTCTGGGTGAGCATTTTGTACCGGGTTTCGTTATAGGCGTAATCCTTGAGCGGAATGCGTGGGCCCTTCGAGTCGAGCTGGAAGGGGTTCTTGCCCTGTTCCTTGAGTCTCGGATCGTAGCGGTAGAGCGGCCAGTAAGCGGCGTTAACCGCCAACTGCTGCTGCTCCAGGCCCTTGCTCAGGTCAAGGCCGTGCATAGCACAATGGCTGTAGGCGATGATCAGGGAGGGGCCTTCGTAGGATTCGGCCTCAATGAAAGCCTTGAGGGTGTGAGCGTCGTTGGCTCCCATCGCAATCTGGGCAACGTAGACATTGCCGTAGGACATTGCCATCATGCCCAGGTCTTTCTTGGGTGAGGGCTTACCGGCTGCCGCAAACTTGGCGACTGCACCCAGCGGGGTAGCCTTCGATGACTGTCCACCGGTGTTGGAGTAGACCTCGGTATCGAGCACCAGCACATTGACGTTCCGGCCACTGGCTAAAACGTGGTCGAGACCACCGTAGCCGATGTCGTAAGCCCAACCATCACCACCGATGATCCAGACGTCCTTCTTGACCAGGGCATCGGCCAGGCTGAACAGGTCGCGAGCTTCTGGACTGTCCACACCGGCCAATATGCTCTTGAGTTGTGCGACGTGTTCACGCTGCATGGTAATGCTGGCTTCTTCGGTTTGCTCATTGTAGAGCAGGGCCGCGGCCAGGTCTGCGCCGATGGTGTCCTTCAGGCGTTGTACCAGTTCGCGGGCATATTCGCTCTGCTTATCGACGGTGAGGCGCATGCCCAGACCAAACTCGGCATTATCTTCAAACAACGAGTTGCTCCACGTGGGGCCGCGGCCATCATCATCAACCGCCCAAGGAGTGGTGGGCAGGTTACCGCCGTAAATACTGGAGCAGCCGGTGGCGTTGGCTACAACCATCCGGTCGCCAAAGAGCTGGCTGAGCAGCTTGAGGTAAGGCGTTTCACCACAGCCTGCACATGCACCGGAGAACTCGAACAGAGGCTGGAGCAGTTGGAGATTCTTCACATTGTTGAACTTCAGCCCATTGATTCGATCAACTTCCGGCAGACCCAGGAAGAAGTCCCAGTTTTCCCGTTCCTGTTCGCGGATAGGGAGGACATCAGCCATGTTAAGCGCCTTGCGTCCGACTTCGCTCTTATCCTTGGCCGGGCAGACTTCCACGCAGAGCCGACAGCCGGTGCAGTCCTCAACCGCTACCTGTAAGGTGTACTTCAGGTCTTTGTACTCGCGGAAACGTGAGTCGGTAGATTTGAAAGTTGAGGGCGCGTCGGCCAGTAAATTCTCATCGTAGAGCTTCGAGCGGATCACCGCATGTGGGCAAACCAGGATACACTTACCGCACTGGATGCACAGGTCATCTTCCCAGACCGGCACTTCAAGGGTAACGTTCCGCTTTTCCCACCGGGTGGTAGCGGTCGGGTAGGTGCCGTCGTTGGGCAGCATACTGACCGGCAGCAGATCGCCATCACCGGCCATAATCGGTGCGGTGACGTTCTGGACAAAGTCTGGGGCATCGGCTGGAACAACCGGCGGCATCTCAATATCGCTGGTTGCCTGGGCCGGTACTTCGACCTCGTGCAGGTGACCCAACGCCGCATCAACGGCTTCGTAGTTCTTCTTAACAACAGCCTCACCACGCTTGCCGTAGGTCTTCTTGATAGCTTTCTTAATCTCTGCGATAGCCTCATCGCGCGGCAGGACACCACTGATTGCAAAGAAGCAGGTCTGCATGGTGGTGTTGATCCGGACACCCATCCCGGTTTCTTTGGCAACCGAGTAGGCATCGATCACGTAGAACTTGAGCTTCTTGGCAATGATTTGTTCCTGGATAGTACGCGGCAGCTTATCCCAAACTTCGTCAGCGCTGTAGGGGGCGTTCAGTAAGAAGGTTGCGCCTTCTGCTGCTGCCTCCAGCACTTTATAGACCTCCAGGAAGCCGAATTGATGTACGGCGACAAAGTTGGCTTTCCGGATCAAATAGGTGCTGTGGATGGGGTCTGGCCCAAAGCGCAGATGCGAGATCGTGCGGGCCCCGGATTTCTTGGAGTCGTAGACGAAATAGCCTTGAGCATAGTAATCGGTTTCTTCACCGATGATCTTGATCGAGTTCTTGTTCGCGCCGACGGTACCATCAGCACCGAGACCCCAGAACATCGCCCGTACTACACTGTCCGGCTCAATATCGAAATCAGGATCGTAGTCGATGCTGGTGTTGGTCACGTCATCAACGATACCGACCGTGAAGTGATTCTTGGGCTGTGGCTTGGTCATCTCGTCAAACAGGCCCTTGATCATGGCCGGGTTGAATTCCTTCGATGACAGGCCGTAACGCCCACCGATTACCAAAGGCATCTGAGCAAATGGGGCTGTTCCATTGACCATGCCTTCACTAATGGCGGTCACGATATCCTGGTAGAGCGGTTCGCCTGTGCTGCCGGGTTCTTTGGTGCGATCCAGCGCAGCAATCACCTTGACGGTTGAGGGCAGTGCGCCCAGGAAGTGCTCAATGGAGAAGGGGCGGTAGAGGCGGACTTTGAGTACACCAACCTTTTCGCCCTGATCTACCAGGTAATTGACAGTCTCTTCGGCGGCTTCACAGCCGGAACCCATCAAGACAATCACGCGTTCGGCATCCGGTGCACCGATGTAATCAAACAGGTGATACTGGCGGCCTACTAACCCGGCAAACTTGTCCATAGCAGCCTGTACGATTCCTGGAGTTGCTATGTAGTAGGGGTTGACCGTTTCGCGGGCCTGGAAGAACACGTCGGGGTTCTGTGCCGTCCCGCGGACTACCGGATGATCCGGTGACAGACCGCGAGCGCGGTGAGCCTGGACCAGTTCGTCGTCGATCATGGCCCGGATGTCTTCATCGGACACCCGCTCGATTTTGCTGATTTCATGCGAGGAGCGGAAGCCGTCAAAGGCATGCAGGAAAGGAACCCGCGCTTCCAGTGTGGCGGCCTGAGCGATCAGGGCCATATCGTTGATTTCCTGGATGGAGCCTGAGAACAACATGCCCCAGCCGGTACCCCTGGCTGCCATCACGTCACTGTGATCACCGAAGATCGACAGCGCCTGCGCGGCAACCGAGCGGGCGGCGATATGGAAGACCGCGCTGGTTAATTCACCGGCGATCTTGTACATATTGGGGATCATTAATAATAGACCCTGGCTGGCTGTGAAGGTAGTCGTCAGCGAACCGGCTTGCAGCGCGCCATGCACTGCACCGGCAGCCCCGCCTTCTGCCTGCATCTCAACGACCAACGGGACGGTTCCCCAAATATTTGTCCGTCCATTAGCACTCCATTGGTCGGCCCATTCGCCCATAGGGGACGAAGGGGTAATTGGATAGATAGCGATAACCTCGTTGGTCTTGTGCGCAACGTAGGCAGCAGCCTCATTTCCATCTGTAGTTACAATTTCACGCACCAAGTTAGCCTCCTAATTCATAAAAGAAGCAGGGTCGGAAGCCCTACTCGTTAATTCAAGGTGCAACACCGCATAACGCCTATGCACTCTATGCATTTTGTCGGACGTTGGCGTCAAGTATACCCCCAAACGGTGAAGTGGGGAGCTTGATAGCAAAAAAAACAGTAGATGGTCATGCCCGCACAATGACATTTGTTAAGTATTGATCTGATAAGTCTGATGAATGGTTAAAAACAAAAGCCCATGTAACAACATGGGCTTTGTTCTGAGACGACTTTTATCTAGCCGCCACACTGATATAGGGTGTTACCACCCCCACCACCTGATTGACGACCGGGTGGGCCATCTTGATTCTGGGTGCTCGCATTTATGGTTTGAACAGCAGTGCCCGTCGATTGCCCAATCGTAACCGGTGTGCAGGTGCTTTCCAACCAGCTGCCGATATCGCTGCCACCGCCTCTGCCCTGATTGCCGCTCCATAAGATGTAACGCAGCCGACCCTCATCGACCAACTGCTGCAAGTCAGCTGCATCGACTACTGGATCACCGCCGTTGAAGCCGCCCATATAGAGAACAGGCCGCCCGGTTTCGATCACGTAATCTGATCCTTGCATCGAGCTTTTGACAGCCATCAGATATTCGGTGTCCTGGGTGTTGGCTTGAAGGTAATCGAGTAATTCGACATCCATGCCATCGGAGCGACCGCCACTACCTCCCCGGCCTCCCCCTTGCTCGCCTGAGTAAGCACTCGGAAGGCCGATGTTCGGCGATTCATTCAGCGTGGTCAGGGCTGACCAGACCAACGGTGTGACCAGCATTGAAGCGACCAGTGACCCCATTGCCAATGATGCTGCCAGTTTTTCCTTGAAAAGAAGCTGCACTGTGAGCAGGATCAACCCGGCAATCACCAGCAATCCGACTAATATCACCCACCAGGCAGCATCGATGTATTGATGGATTGTATAAACCTGGAAAAGAATAGTGCCGAATGCTGCTGTTCCGATCAACAGCCAGGCCATCACCGGGCGTGATTCGCGGAGCCGCCACAGGCTCATAATTCCCATGCCAACCAGGGCTGCCAACGGCGCTCCCAGCATGACCAGGTAGTATGCGTGGAAGAATTCGGCGACGGTGAAGAATGTGCCCGCTGTCAGGAGCCATCCGCCCCACAGGATCAGCGCTTTGTGGGTATCGTTCAGGGGTAGTTGGATAGGCGCACTGACTGCTACGATAGCGATTGATAACAGCCCAAAGGGAAGCAGCCAGCCGATTTCGTTTGACAGTGGGGCGGTAAACAGGCGCAGCAAGCCCGGATCACCGATTTCGTTGCCGCCACCCGGCCCACCACCGCCGGGTCCGCCGCCGCCTTGCCCATCATCACCAGGGGCGGCACCGCCCGGTCTTCCGCCACCCGGCGCGTTACCACCTGGGGGTGGTTGGGCAGGCGGGGTATTTCCTGCAAATGCACTACCATCCTGTGATGGGCTGCTGTTTGCGGGCTGTGTTCCACCATCACGATTTCTTTGTCCACCGAGCAACCGGTTGAATCCGTTGTGACCGAAGATCAGTTCCATGACGGTATTGTCCGTGCTGCTGCCGATATATGGCCGCTGGTCGTCGGGGGTCAGGTCAACGGCGATGGCCCACGAGAAAGATACCGCCAGCATCACCAGGGTTGCCAGGGCCAGATGAGCGATCTTGCGCCACCAGCCTTGTTTCGCCCCCAGGAAATAAAGGGCATAGAAAGCGGGAACAGGTAGGAAAGCCTGCATCATTTTGATGTTGAAGCCCAGCCCGATCAGCACGGCTCCGGCCAACAACCAACGGAGTTTTCCCGTGTCGGTTGCTTTGATGAATGCCCAGGCCGCCAACAGCAGGGTGAGCAGCAGGGTGGCGTCCATGGTGTTGTTGCGTTCGACAGCGATGGCGACCGGGGTTACGGCCAGGACAAAAGCCGCGATCAGCCCGGCGGCCTCGCCCGCGTAGCGCTTCACCAGGTGATAGGTTACCGGTACGGCCAGGATACCGGCCAAGACCTGTGGCAGGGCAACCGATACACCACTCACACCGAAAATCCCTGCGGAGATGGCCTGAAGCCACAATCCCAGCGGCGGCTTATCGACGGTCACTGAGCCGCCCGGTTCAGCCGCTACGAAGAAGAAATTCTTCCAGGACTGGAGCATACTCTCAACGGCTGCGGTGTAGTAGGTGTTCCCATCGCCGATGGCATCCAGGTTATAAAAACGCAGAAATGTTGCCAGTAGAATAATTGCGCCCAACAGCAATGCCGAGATGGGCAAGCCAAAGGCTACCCGGCGCTTCAGGCCGGATGGTTTGGTATTGTACATTAAAGTCGCTTCGCTCATTGTTTATTCCTCTGTTCAGTCTACCGTTACTTATCGAATCCCCATTGTTCCTGGACGAGATAGGAAGGTCGTCCCTTGAGTTCGTCGTACATGCGCCCGACGTAATCCCCAACGATACCCATAAAGATCAGTTGGATACCCCCGACAAACAGCATCGCGATCAGTATGAGCGCCTGGGACAACGGGAGCGTAAGTGACAGCCCTATCACGAGCAGGCCACCTATCATGCTGATTGCGACCAGAAGTGCCCCGGCGATACTTGCCATCCGCAGCGGGAAGGTCGAGAAACTGGTGATAGCATCCGACGCAAAGTTAATCATTTTGCGGAGCGTAAACTTGGTCTGGCCTGCGAAACGGGCGTGGCGTTCGTAAGTGACACCGGTTTGCCGGAAGCCCACCCAACTTACCATGCCGCGCAGGAAGCGGTGCTGTTCCGGCATCCGGCAGATAGCTTCCACCACACGCCGATCCATCAGCCGGAAATCACCGGTATCCAATGGGATGTCTACATTGGTGATACGCTGGATCAACCGGTAAAAAGCGGCGGCGGTTGCCTTCTTGAAGAATGTTTCGCCTTCACGTTTACCTCGCACGCCGTAGACCACTTCGTAACCTTCACGCCACTTCTTGATCATCTCCGGGATGACCTCCGGCGGGTCCTGTAAATCGGCATCGATCAGGATCACGGCGTCGCCCAGAGCATGATCCAACCCGGCGGTTACGGCCATCTGGAACCCGAAGTTCCGTGAGAAGCTGATGCCCTTCACCCGGTCGTCCAGTTCGTTCAGTGTGAGCATGATGGCTGCCGACCGGTCGGTGCTGCCGTCATCGACCAGGATCAGTTCCCAGGGTTCATCAAGCGAATTCATAACCGCGCTTACCCGCTGGTATAGTTCGGTGAGAACTGCCTCTTCGTTGTGCACCGGGGCAATGATCGAAAAGACCGGCTTCTGGTGGGTAATGATGACCGGCAGAATATTGACGGTTCGACCTGTTTTGATGGCTTGCTCAGTTAACATCTGTACTGCTCCTTATTCCACATCACCGAATGTCCAGAATCGATTAACAACAAAATTCCATACCATGATCAACCCGGTTGCTGCCGCCTTCGCTATCAGGTAGCCATAATTGGCTGCCCCGAACAGGTTCCCAAGCGGCTGTTCCAACCCATAGACGATCAGGTTGTTTAGCAGCAGGCCGGTGATACTCACCAGCCCAAATTGCAGCAGTTGAACTAACGCTTTCCGGGTGCGGGAATCGGGATATGTCCATATCCGGTTCAGGGTAAAGTTATTGAGAATTCCCGCACTGTATGACAGGGTGTTTGCCAGCAGCGTTGGCAGTCCGATCAACTCTTTCAGTACGATCAGCAGGGTGAAATCTACGACCGTCCCACCTACACCGATCAAAGCAAACCGGATGAATCGTCGGAATTCTCGCTGATTGATTAACTGTTTACCCGGTAAAACCATCTGGTACTCCTCAACTACCATCTCAATCTGTCTATAGAATAGAGTAAAGTTTTTCAGAAACTATTGTGAAAAGGTAACGAATTTGTAAACTGTGAGCAGTACATGTTGTAGATAGAAAAAGAGACATGGCAAACTGCGCCATGTCTCTTTTTTAGTGTGGATCAGATTGAGCGTTTAAGGATATGCTCCCTCAAGTTGGAGCAGCATCCGTTTGAACGGTATGCCCGCCCGGTAGCCGCGAAGATTGCCATCGCTGGCGATGATCCGGTGGCAGGGGACAACGATCATCAGGGGGTTCTGGCCCAAGGCATGTCCGACCGCCCGGCTGGCTTTTGGCTTGCCAATGGCACGGGCAAGCTGCCCATACGTCCACTTCGATCCATAGGGGACGGTGTAAGCCATCTCCAATACCTTCCGGCTGAAAGGGGTTAAATGGGTCAGGTCAAGCGGAAGGTCGAAGTGTGATCGCTCCCCGGCGAAGTATTCCCGCATCTGTCTGGCAACCGGGGCCAGTGATTTCGGGTCACGTTCATGGCGGGCCAGCAGATCGAGATTGGCGATAAATTCCTGTTGATTTACGCCAAACTCCAGACGGTACAGCCCTTTATCGCTGGAAGCGAAGTAGACCTGCCCAACGGGGGCATCGATTACATCCCAGTGGATCACAGGGGCTGTCTCTACAAACCATGCCTGTACGCGTTCGCGGCATTGTGAGACGGCATCGTCAGGTACATCATGGGTGGTTTCCATTAACCGCTTCAGTTCTTTTTCATTCATGGTTCACCTCATGCCAGACTTTCATTAACGAGGTCACGACGCAGGCGGCGGATCGCCTGGTAAACATTAGCGCGGGCGCTGTCCTCTGAACAGCCTAGAACATCTGCAATCTCGGCATAGTCCAGTTCTTGCAGATAGCGCATGATCAGGGCGGCGCGTTGTTTAGGGGGCAGGACTTCAATAGCTCCCTGTATCTCAGCCAGTGTCTCATCACGGCTTACCTGTTGGTGAGGCTGCAACCGGCCATCGGGCGTTTCGTCGATCAGGGGGAGCGGCTCGCGGCTTGTACGTTTCAGCAATGTATAGGCGCAGTTGGTCGCGATTTTGTACAACCAGGCCCGGACGTTGCTATCCGGGCGGAGGCGATCATAGGCGCGATAAGCCCGGATGAACACTTCCTGGGTCAGGTCTTCGGCTTCGTGGGCACGACCTCCACTATCCAGGAGCCGCCAGAGATAGCGAAATATCTCGTCATGGTGATTGTCGATCAGCACTTCGAAGCACGGCAGCGTACTGGTCATAAACGATATTCCTTATCAAAATTGTGTCGGGTGTTCTCAATTACTATAACTGTATGGGGTGGGAATTGTGAAATGATAGGAAATTAGTCCCTGATTCGTCATGATAGAATTTGGCAGAGGTGTTATAGATTCTGAGAGAAGGTCGTAGTTTTTGACAGTGGATGGGGATGACAATCTTATTTCGGTAATAAGGTTATTCAAGGAGGCGTGGTAATGATTGCTTCACGGTTGAAGTATCCGTTGGTCGTGGTGTTGATTGGGCTTTTACTGGGATTAATCGGCGACCTCTCGTTCTATGGGAAACCGGCGGGGATTTCCTTTCCGCTCTTTATAACAGCGCTATTGATTGCGTTGGCCGGGGTTGCGATCTATGAAGAGACCGCTGTAACCAGGGAAAATCTATGGCTGCTGATTCCCCTGTTATTCCTGTCTGCGATGTCGGCAGTGCGAGCCGCGCCTCTTTTACGCTTCCTGAATATCGCCGGGACCCTGGGATTGTTAGCCTTGATCATCGGCCAGTTTGCTTCTGAGCCACTGACCAGGCTGAACCTGGGTGGGTATACCGTGTCGGTGATGAAAGCCAGCATGCTCAGCTTGATCCTGGCCGTTCCGATTCTGGGGCAGGCAATCAAGAAATTAATAACGCTGGATCACGGCCAGGCTAAATTGATCCGCCGGGTCGCCACCGGATTACTGATTGCTGCGCCGCTGTTAATCGTCTTCACTATCCTGTTCGCGTCGGCTGACCTGCTGTTCGGGAACATGGTTGATCGGCTGCTATCGGTGTTCAGGGTGGGTATCCCTGATATGTTTGGTCACCTGATGCTGACCGCCAGCCTGACCTGGTTGGTAGTTGGCCTGATCGGCTATGCACTGGCCTCCGGCTACGACAAAGAAGAGGAAGTGAAACCGGAACCGGTCGAAGGACTGCCCGAATCTGAACAACCCAAACCGGCAACAACCACACCCAGCTTCAGGCACTGGTTGGGCATGGTCGAGGCATCGGTGGTGCTGTTCAGTATTAATGCTTTGTTTTTGTTGTTTGTGGTGATCCAGTTTGCGGCGCTGTTCGGTGGGGAGGCATTTCTGCGCAGACAGGGCCTGACCTATTCCGAATATGCGCGGCGCGGCTTCTTTGAACTGGTGACGGTCGCGGTGATTACGCTGGGGCTGATCCTGGTGCTTGACTGGATCACCCGGCGGGAAAGTCCGGGACATCAACGGATATTTCTCATGGGAAGCGGATCGATGGTCGGCCTGACGGTGATTATCCTGACTTCGGCCTTTATGCGGATGGCGCTGTACGAGTCAGTTTACGGATTTACGCGGCTGCGGGTGCATACGCACGTGTTTATGGTCTGGCTGGGGCTGCTAATGATCTTCTTCATCGTTACGCTGGCGATCAAACGTACCCGGTTGTTTGCTACCGGGGCGCTGGTATTTGCCATCGGGTACACCGTTACCCTGAATATCTTGAACCCGGATGCCTTTATCGTCAGGCAGAACTTAGCCCGGCATGAGCGAGGAATGGAGCTGGATATCGATTATCTGGGAAGCCTATCCGATGATGCCATTCCGCTTCTAATGCCGCTGCTTTATGATGATGATCAGGAGGCCGCTGCGACCATAGGCCCCTGGCTGCATTACCAACTTAACCAATTAGACCTACGGCAGGCGAAAGCAGGTTGGACCTCGTATCATGTCAGCTATAATCGAGCATACCGGCTGTTGGATTTGAATCGGGAGCGGATCGAGCAGTTTGATCCGGTCTATCGATGGTCATCTTATGATGAGTATTGATAGAGTTCTCAGTGGAGGATCGAATGGGTGGGTTCGTTGATGAACCCACCCATTTTTGTGTTTTATGTTATGTGATAGCGCGCGGCGGCTAACTCAACAATGGTGTTGATCAGCTTCTCATAGCTCCACCCGGCGGCTTTTGCTTCAATGCACAGGTCACTGTATTTTGGGTTCAAACCGGGGAGCGGGTTGACTTCAAGGATATAGGGATTGTTATCCTCGTCGATCCGAAAATCGACCCGTGCTACATCCTTGCTGCCGGTCACCCGGAAGACTGCTGCCGTCAACCGGTTCAATTCATCAACCATAGCCTGGTCGAGTGGGGCCGGGCACAGATAGTGGAAGTCTTCAGCCAGCTCGACCTTGATCTTGCTGGTGTACAAACCGGCCTCTGACGGATCATAAGCATCGAGCGCAACTTCCAGCGGTGGGAAGAAGGTCAATTCTTCAGGGAGCGTGTTAGGCGCGGTGCGCTCATTGATTCGGCGGGCAGTGGTCGGCCTTAGATTGCCGATCACACCGACGGTGACCTCGCGGCCTTTGATATAACGCTCACACAGGATCGGCTGGTTGTAACGCTTAAGTTGAATCTGCACTTGAGTGCGCAGTTCCTCAACGGTGCTGACGATGCTCTCGGCGCTGATGCCCATGCCGGTTCCCTCGCTGCTGGGTTTGGCGAACATCCGATAACGTAATTCTTTGTCATCATCTTCGTCGAGTAAGTCGTCGTCGATTGGGTCGTCGGCGCGTTCGAATACCTGAAATTCCGGCGTGGGCAGGTTGTGATAGGTCAGTACGCGCTTGGTCATCGGCTTGTCGAGAGCCAGGGCAAGGGTCAGGACTTTGCTGCCGGTGTAGGGGATACGCAGCATTTCCAGTATGGCCGGGATGTGTGCTTCCCGCCCATTGCCGTAATGCCCCTCAGCAATATTGAAACATAGATCGGGCTGATAGGTTGTCAGGTTCTCGATGAGGTTATGTGGGGAGACGATGCTGGCTTCAAAGAAAGTGGCTTCGTGTCCGCCGCTTTTCAATGCATCAACAATATTCTGGATGGTTTTAGGGCTGTCCAGGTCATCCCACTGGTCAGGGGACATCCCTTCCCAGGTAGGCGCGTTCTCTTTAAGGTTAGCAAGAACGGCAATTCGCATGGATTTTTATCTTATGCCTCCACTATTTAATTGTTCAAAACTTTGCTACAGGAATTGGTTTTTCAAACTATTCATGTGCGTTCCTCATCAGCCTGTTTGATGGCGCTAGAGATGTTATGAGGTATAAGAAAATAATTCGGTAGACGCTGTATAGCCCTCACCCCCAACCCCTCTCCCTCAGGGCGAGGGGGGTAGATTTGAGTGTGATTACCGATTTATGCATTACATCTCCCAAATCGCCCCTACGACGATTACTTTGTTAGATGGTCTACCAAGGCTTCAAGTGCCAGCCGGTAACCCAGCCAGCCCAGGCCGCAGATCTGCCCGACACATACCGGCGCGATCAGCGATTTGTGGCGGAACGGTTCACGGGCGTGGATGTTAGACAGGTGCACTTCGACGGTTGGTAAATCCACCGAACTGATCGCATCACGCAGGGCTACGCTGGTATGGGTATAGCCACCGGGATTAATTATAATCCCTTTTGCCCAACTACGTGCATCGTGGATGGCGTCGATCAACTCACCTTCGTGGTTGCTTTGCAAGGTGCGGAGGGTGACAGCCTGCTCAGATGCATAGGCTTCCAACCGCACGGTGATATCGTCAAGGGTCAGGCTGCCGTAAACTTCCGGCTCGCGTGTGCCGAGCAGGTTCAGGTTGGGGCCGTGCAAAATCAGGATATTCATGCTTCCTCGTATATCTCGGTCAGGGCGGCGATGGCAGCTTCGTGGGTTACATCATCCTTTATGACAGGACGACCCTGTCCCTCAAGCAGGACAAATCGTGCTTTGCCATCCTGCCACTTTTTATCGACATGCATTGCTTCCCAGAGCGATTCCGGGGAATAGCCGCTGTACCGGGTGCTGAGGTTCCAGCGGCTCAGGATTGTTTCAACCTCAGCGATCATTGCCTGATCACATAGACCTAAATTGGCAGATAGGCGGATTGCTGCGGCCATTCCGATCGCAACGGCGTTACCATGTTTCCACGCATAGCCGCTGACCTGTTCCAATGCATGGCCGAAGGTGTGTCCCAGGTTAAGGTGGGCGCGGATGCCTTTTTCAAGCCGGTCCTGTTCGACGACGCGCACTTTGACTCGCACGGCCCGCTCGATCATCTCGTCATGGTTCTGGCTGTCCGGTGGATAATCAAGCAGCCAGCTATCATCGAGTAAGCCATGCTTGAGAACCTCTGCCATGCCATGGCTGAACTCCTCAGGGGGGAGTGTCGATAAAGCTGCGGTATCGGCAAATACAGCTACAGGATCATAAAAAGCGCCAACCAGGTTTTTGCCCTGTGGGAGATCAACGCCAACTTTGCTGCCAACACTTGAATCAACCATTGACAATAGGGTCGTTGGGCACTGGATGAGCCTTACTCCCCGCATAAAAGATGCCGCGGCAAAACCACCCATGTCTCCGACTACGCCGCCGCCCAGAGTAACCACCACCGTTGAACGATCAGCGCCATGTTCCAGCAGAGTGTCATAAATATCCTGGATGGTTTTGAGGGTCTTGTAGCGTTCGCCATCTGGGACGGTAATCAGATAACTGCTGGGAATGCGCCCGGCAAGGGCTTCACCATACAACGGGCCAACGGTATCGTTGGTGATGATCGCAACGTCCTTGTAGCCTCTTTCTGCAATAAACTCCGGCAGGGTCGTTTCCAGCAGCCCTGGCCCGATTATCACCGGGTATTCGACGTTATTCGCGCCTTTGACGTTTATCGTTCTTGTTTCCACAATCTGGCGATCTCCTCTGCTGCTTGCGCTGGTGTCAAGTGGGTGGTGTCAATCTGGTGGGGCAGGCTGTTGTAAATTGCCGCCCGGCGGTTGTACAACTGCTCTAATTTTTCGCGGTCGCCGAATAACGGGCGGTTGCTACCTGCTCCAATGCGGCGCATGATCTCGTACAGACTGGCGGTCAGGCAGATCACAAGGCTGTCTTGTAAAAATATTGAACGGTTATCCGGGTTGACCAGCGCCCCGCCTCCCGTCGAAATGACATAATCCGGCCATGTTGCAGCTTGTTGGCAAACCCGCACCTCGATTGCCCGGAAGTGCGGCTCGCCATCTCCCGCAAATATCTCCGGGATGGATTTACCCGCTTCCTGCACGATCAGGTCGTCCGTATCGACAAATGCCATGCCCAATCGAACTGCTACCAACCGGCCAATCGTAGTTTTCCCGGTGCCCATAAAGCCGTTTAAGACGATGTTATGAGGCGGTTTATTCATACCCAAATCGCCAGGGTTGGTTATCCATCGGCAGGTCATCAATATGACTGCGGCGCAGCGCCTCGAAACGTGGGCGAATCTCTTCCAGGCTGTCGCCACCCAACTTTTCAAGCAGCGAATCGGCCAATACCATCGCCATCATCGCTTCGCCGATCACGGTAGCACGCGGTACGGCGCAGGTATCGGAGCGCTCGTAATTGGTGCCGCCGGGTTCTCCTGTTGCCAGGTTAACGCTGGGAAGTGGGGTGAGCGTTGTGCTGATCGGCTTCATCGCCATCCGGGCAATGAGCGGTTCACCGGTCGTGATGCCGCCTTCTAAGCCTCCGGCCCGGTTGCTTGACCGGCGCAGGTTGCCCGATTCATCACGGATGATCCCGTCATGAACCTGTGTACCGGACATCCCCGCCTGGTCAAACGCCGCACCGAGCTCAACCCCCTTGACCGAGGGCACGCCGCCCAATGCACCCATCAACCGCCCATCGAGCTTGCGATCAAAGTGGACATGGCTGCCCAGGCCCGGCGGCAAGCCCAGGGCCACAATCTCGATGATCCCACCAAGCGTATCTTTAGCTTTGATCGCTTCTTTAATCCGCTCCCGCATCGCCTCCGATGCAGTCGGATCAGGGCAGCGAACGTCACTTTCCTCGGCGGTCTCAAAACGGGCCAGATATTCCGCCTCACCGGGATCGGGTTCAAGCGCTGCCGACACCCCACCGATCATCCGCACATAGGCGATCACCCGGATATCGAACTCACCGAGGAACTTTTTGCAAACCGCTCCAATTGCCACCCGTGCCGCCGTTTCGCGGGCGCTGGCCCGTTCCAGGCTGAGCCGTAGATCGCGGTAGCCGTACTTGATCGCCCCGGTCAGATCAGCATGGCCGGGACGCGGCACGGTGAACGGATCGATGTCCTTCTCGCGCCAGTTTTTCCAATCGCGATTCTCAATGATCAGCGCAATCGGCGAGCCGGTGGTCAGGCCGTTCATCACCCCGGAGGTGATCCGCGCCCGGTCTTTCTCGATCTGCATCCGGCCCCCGCGCCCGTAACCCTTCTGGCGGCGGGCCATGTCGGGAGCCAGATCATCCTCGGAGAGCGGCAGTCCGGCGATCATCCCTTCGATGATCGTCGTCAACTGCGGCCCATGTGATTCGCCTGCGGTGAGGAATCTAAGCATACTGTTTTAGCCGATCTGCACAAGATGGTACTTCTTCTTGCCCTTGCGAAGTATCAACACCTGACCCTCAATGGCCGTATCGATATTAACCATCAGGTCGATATCCTCAATGCGCTGGTTGTTCAGGTTTAAGCCCCCGCCGCTGATCAGATCGCGGCTGCGTTTCTTCGAATTTTCCAGCCCGGTTTCCACTATCAAGTCAACGATCGACATCCCCTCACCGGATAGGGCTTCCTTCGCAATGGTGCTCGACGGCACTTCGGCAAAGATATCAAGCAGTTCCTCGGCACTCAGCCCGGCAATGTCACCACCGAACAGCACATTGGTGGCCTGCTGTGCTTTAACCAGCGCTTCCTCGCCATGCACCATCCGGGTGACTTCTTCCGCCAGTCGTATTTGTGCCTCGCGTCGCTCCGGCGCGGTTTGGACGGCCTCCTCATATTCGGTGACCTCGTCCGGTCCCAGCAGTGTGAAGTACTTCATAAACTGGATCACATCCACGTCGGCAGTATTCACCCAGTACTGGTAAAAGCGGAACGGCGAAGTGCGCCCCGGATCAAGCCAGATCGTCCCGGATTCCGTCTTCCCGAACTTCACCCCGGTGGCACTCATTACCAGGGGAGAGGTCAGGCCGTAAGCCTTGCCATCCGCCACCCGCCGGATCAACTCTGCCCCGGCAGTGATGTTCCCCCACTGGTCGCTGCCACCCATCTGGAAAGTGCAGCCATGACTCTCGAAAAGCGCGTAGAAATCGTAAGCTTGCAGCAGCATGTAGGTGAACTCAGTGTAGGAGATACCTTCTTCGCTTGACAGGCGCGACTTGATCGAGTCCTTCGCCATCATATAGTTGACGGTAAAGTGCTTACCAATGTCACGCATAAAATCGATCAGCCGGAGCGGCCTGAGCCAGTCGGCGTTGTTAGGCATGACTGCCGGGTTAGGCACCCCATCGAATGCCAGAAAGTGAGCCAGTTGAGCCTTAATGCCTTCTAAGTTTTGCTCAAGCCTTTCCATCGTGAGAAGCTGCCGCTCTTTAGTCTTGCCGCTTGGATCTCCAATCATACCGGTTCCGCCGCCAGCTAAAGCAATCGGCGAATGCCCATGCCGCTGTAAATGCACCAGGATCATGATCTGGAGCAGCGAACCGACGTGCAGACTATCTGCCGTCGGGTCAAAGCCGATGTAGGCCGTAATCTTTTCCTTCTTTAGTACTTCTTCCGCGCCCTCGGACATGCTGTGAATCATGCCTCGCCAGCGCAATTCTTCAACGAAATCAGGTGCGGTTGTAACTTCCATGCCGGTGAAACTCTCCGTATTGGTTATGGCTTACTCACCTCACCCCCTTCCGAGCTGCTGAAAGCGGCTC
>JBNKDD010000078.1:0-20728 GCA_050288085.1 Anaerolineae bacterium | reverse complement strand
AAGTGCTGGCCGACCTCCTCCAGCGTGTGATCCTGCCCATCGTTCAGGCCGAAGCGCATCTCCAAAACTTCGCGTTCGCGGGGGTTGAGCAGCCCTAATACGTTCCGAACCTGCTCCTTGAGCAGTTGGTGGTCGGCTTTCTCAACTGGGCCAAGCACCTTGTCGTCCTCGATAAAGTCGCCCAGCAAACTCGAATCTTCCCGGCCAACCGGCATATCCAACGACATCGGGTCTTGCGAGATGCGGATAATCCGCCGCACCCGTGCCGCTGCCCGCCGGAGTTTGCGATACAGGTTGTGATCCAACCGTTCGCCTTGCTCCCTGGTCTGTTTGATGGCAGCAGCGTCTTCCGGTTCGAGGATGTCCATTTCGAGTGAGATTTCCTCAATCGTCGGTTCGCGGCCTAACTCCTGGGTCAGACGGCGCTCAATCCGCATCAGGCGGTTGATCGTCTCAACCATGTGAACGGGGATACGGATCGTGCGGGATTGGTCGGCAATCGCCCGGCTGATCGCCTGCCGTATCCACCAGGTGGCATAAGTGCTGAACTTATAGCCCTTGGTGTGGTCGTATTTCTCGACTGCCCGCAGCAGGCCGATATTCCCCTCCTGGATCAGGTCGAGGAATCCGATCCCGCGCCCCATATACTTCTTGGCGACACTGACCACCAGTCGTAGATTGGCCTGGGTGAGTGCCTGGGCTGCCTCCGATGAACGGACATTGGCAGCTTGAATAGATGCTTCAAGCGCATCCGGCTTGACTTCTTGCAACCACTCCGCAAACAGGGCGTCGTCAGGGAGAGCGTGGTGCTGCTGATAGTATTCGAGCAGCTGGTCCTGAAGAGAGGGAGCAAGCACGTAAACCGCTTCGAAGACCGTAAACAGCCGCCGGGCTAGTTGTCCCCATTCTTCATCGCGACCCCATTCCCGCAGCCCAAGATATTGGTGCAAATAGGAAGGTGGCTGATCCTTCCATCCATTTTGAAGGCGTTGAGCCTCCTCAGTGATTCTGCCAAAATCAGGCAGATCGACTCCAAAGTTTGCTGCCAGAGTCAGAACATCATCCCAGGCTTCGGTTAAACGGACAAACAACTCCTCAATAAACGCATAATTCACGCTCCCATCATGCTTAACCGGCTGCCGTTCCTCCAACTTTTCGAGGGTTTTGCCAGCCTTCATTTGAGCTGCAAGCCAAATTTCCTGATCAGCCTTCAGCAGGGGAACCTGTCCAATGTCCTTCAGGTACATCCTGACCGGGTCATTAGATAATTCGGAATCCCGTACTCGCGTTTCAGGCGCAGCCATGTCTTCGTCGTCGTGCTCGTCCAGATGATCGTCTGTCAATTCCACGTCTGCCTCATCATGAAAACTCATTGAATGCGCGGGAAACCGGTGCGGGCTGCCGCTGCCCGTCGGCCCGATGCTGTGTAACGGTGGCGAGCCTTCTCAACACGTGCCAGGGCTGCCATCAAGACCAGGCTGGTTGCCCCATATTCAGTGGCCGCTACGCCATCCCCACCATTGTCCATACTCCGCATAAGATGTGTCAACTCCTGGAACTGCTCCTTTATATGTTTACTACGTAAGTCTAGCACGCCCCGGATAACTTCATCCTGTACCTGTTGAGACGAAAGGCTGGCGGCTGGCGGTGCGACTCCGCGTTGAATAGCATAAATTGGCCTCGACACCCATTCGTCTACTTGTTGACGGCTGGTACTATCCAGATTCCCATACAGGAAATCCAGTTCATCAACCTCATCTTGTTCGTGTGCCGTTTGCCAGATTTCAAAGATAACCCGGTGCTCCGGGTGTTGGAAATCAGCAGGAACTAACCGGCTCAATAAACTATCAAATACCGGCCATTCCGACACCTCGAACCGTTCCGACACAGCCTGATACAAGGTTGCCGGATCAAGCGCCTTTGCCAGCACCCGGTTGACCTGGTAAATCAAGCCCTGATAGTGAATTAAGGCTGCCAGGCAAAAAGCTTCCAATGACCGGGTTGGCTGTTCGGGCTGGATGATCTGCTCAATGGGTGGTGGTGGTGCAGGCTGGCTTCTCGCCTGCTGATTTTGCGTTGATTTGGGCTGATCGGCAAATAAGGCTCGTTCATCAATGCGCAGCAGCAGGGCCAATTTCTGACGATAATAACTGCGTTCCACCGGATCGGCAATGTCATTGATCATCGGGATAATCTCTTTTGCCACCCGTGACTTGACTTTTGGATCGTCGAGGTTCTGGCCTGCCGTCATGTTCTGGATCACATATTCGACAATTGGCAGGGCGTTCTCGATTAACTCTGCCCAGGCTGCCGGTGAATGGCGGATCAGGTCATCGGGATCATATCCCTCCGGCAAGATCGCGACACGGATATCAAATCCCAGTCGGCTTTCATAACGCAGCATTCCATGAGCATCAAACTCGGTGGTCAGCTTGGCTCGATATTCGCGTTCGGCGGTATCCAGACCACCCAACTCCCAGATACCTTCCTCAGTAACCTGCTCGGCGGAGGCCTTAGAAACCCGCTCAATCACCTGTCGACCTCGGTCGGTTGCCATCTGTCCGGCAGCGTCGGGGTCAAGGGCCAGGGTCAGGCGGCTGGCATAACGGGCCAACATGCGGAGTTGAGTCTCGGCGAGGGCGGTTCCCATCTGAGCCACCACATTCTCAAACCCGGCCTGATGCGCCTGGATCACATCCATGTACCCTTCGACGATCACTGCCGTCTCGCTCTCGCGAATGCTGCGCCGGGCATCTGACAGTCCGAAAAGCAGCTTACTCTTATCAAAGATGGCGCTTTGTGGCGAATTCAGGTACTTAGGATGTGCATCTGGTGACAGCGCCCGCGCTCCGAACCCGACCACATTTCCACGCAAATCGCGGATCGGGATCATCAGCCGGTCGCGGAAGCGGTCGTAGGAACGATCTTCCTCCTCACGTACTACCAGCATCCCTGCGTCAACGATCTCCTGCCACTCATAGCCAAGATTCATAAGATAGTTGGCGGTCGCATCCCAGCTATGCGGAGCATAGCCAATCTGGAATTTCTTAATGATGTCGAAGCTCAGACCGCGCTTTTCCGCATAGTCGCGCACTCCGGCGGCGTTGGGATTGTCTAATAGCTGGCTGTGAAAGAAAAGGGCTGCATCTGCCAGCAGCGCCTTCAATCGATCTTTGACTTCGCGTGCTTCGGCCTGCTGGGGCGTCTGTGTTTGCAGTTCGACCCCGGCGACCGCTGCCAGTTCACGCAGGGCATCGACGAAGTCCCACCCCTCTTTCTCCATGACGAAGTTGAAGATATCCCCACCTCGCCCACAACCAAAGCAGCGGTAACGCTGGGTATCTGGAAAGACGGTAAAGGAGGGGGTCTTTTCATCGTGAAAGGGACACAGGCCCTTATAGTTCCGCCCGGCCTTTTTAAGGGGGACAGACTGTTGAATCAGATCGATGATATCAATCCGAGCCTTGATCTCGTCTGTAACGCTCATACCACACAACTACCTGTACAGGGACCATTCAGCGCAGCGCTGTTGCGCACGACAATACGACCCAAATTGATTATACCTGTGGGAAGACACCATGCAAACCACCAGAAAGCCTACGCAACAAAATGTAACACAATAGTGATATCGGCGAATCGCCTGCCGCCCGATGGGTGAGGGGTGCTTACTTGAAGGCCGCCCAACGACTATCGATTGACACACACTTACCACCGTGCTAGACTGTCGCAGGACACCATTGGCAGGAATTAACCTGTTTGCATTCAAAGGGGCTACTGCATGAGTCGAAGGGTTCAGCTTAAACAAGATAAGCGACGCCGTACACACCGAATCCTGATCTGGATTATCTTGGGCACATTACCCTGCTATCTGTGCGGCATCATTGTGCTCGTGGGGTTTAGCGGCGATAGTGGCCGGGCGACGGCAACCGCTACTGAGGCCCTCACCGAAACGGTTGAAGGAACGCCAACCGAGACTCCAACCATCACGTTGACTGTAACACCTGGTGGGCCAACCGTCACGCTGCAATCCACACCGACTCAATTCATTCCGCCCCAGCCAACCAATACACCCACTCCGACCCCCACCATGGAGCCATCAGGAACCCTGCCACCAACCTTCACGCCGACCATCACGCCCACCGTTGACATAACGGGAACCTATATTATCGACCTATTGCACACCCAGGGCGCGATCAGCCTGACAGCAACGGCAGCAACCTATACCCCAACTCCAACACCCACCGAAACCCCAACCGAAACCCCAACCGAAACGGAGGAGGGGGGCGGCGTTGACGACGGCAATGGGGGTGACGGTAACGGCGGAGATGGCAGCTAGGCAGGCTAATCATGGATTTGGAAAAGCACCTGATCGAACTATCGCAAACGCCGGGACTCTCCGGCTATGAGCGGCCTATCCGCGATCTGTTAACAGACAGGTGGCACGACCTGTCCGATGATCTGAGCAGCGATGTGCTGGGCAATTTACTGGCGACAGTTCATGGTGAAGGCCCCGAACCACGTCCGAAAATCCTGGTAACGGCTCACATGGACGAGATCGGGTTGATGGTAACGGCTATCGAGGACAGCTTCCTACGAGTCACCCATGTTGGGGGCATTGACCGCCGCATCCTATTAAGCCAACCGGTGATTGTTCATGGCGAGGAGCCGATCCCCGGACTGATCGGAAGCCGCCCGCCACATGTGCTGCCCGCCTCGGCGCGGAAAGAATACCCGGATTTAGAAGACCTGGTTGTTGATACCGGCTTAAGCGCCCGGAAGCTATCACAGTTGGTCAAGGTCGGTACACCGGTTACTTTTGATATACCGGCTGCTTCGCTCGGCAAGGGCCTGGTTACCGGGAAGGCGTTAGATAACCGGGCTTCTGTCACGGCGATGACGGCCCTGCTGCACGAATTACAGACACGCCGCCATTATTGGGATGTGCTGGTAGCAGCAACCGTGCAGGAAGAAGTCACCCTTGCCGGTGGAGAAACCATTGCATGGCGCACCCAACCGGATATTGCCATTGTGGTCGACGTGACCTTCGGAACCGGCAATGGTGTTAAAGAGGATCAAGGCTTCAAGCTAGGTGAGGGTTTATCCATTGTCATCGGCCCGAACGCTCACCCGAAGCTGTTCGATATGATCAGTGAACTGGCCGAAGTGATAGACATCACATTGATACCAGAACCGGCCCCACGTTCGAGTGGAACCGAAGCCTGGGCGGTACAGGTCAGCCGGGATGGGGTTCCAACGGCGATCATCGGCATTCCATTACGTAATATGCATACCCCGGTTGAGATCGTATCGATCAAGGATATTGAGCGGACAGCCCGGCTAATCGCAGAATTCATCACCGCTCTGGATGATCAGACGCTCGGAAAGCTCTCTTTGGATTTAATAGGATAGTCTTGTCATGCGAAGGATTAATGCTTTCTTAGGCACAAACAGGCGATTGGCCCTGGTATTCGGACTGGGGTTGGTTGCCATTGGGTTAGCAATGCTCCTGATAATCGACAGCCCGGTACAGTATGTTGGGCTGATATTGGTCGTAGTCGGAATCATCATCATACCAACGCTTAAGGAAATGCGCGGCGATCAGCAGGAGCAGGAAGAAGAAATTTATTATCAATGACCCGAACTTGGCCGAGCTAGGGGCGATATCGGAAATACGCTATGAAAATCCTGAGACAACTCTCTGAGGCAATGGGCATCAGCGGGGCGGAGGAAGAAGTCCGCCAACTGATCCTCGGCCTGATTACACCACACGTGGACGAGATCAAAACCGACGTGATGGGCAACGTGCTGGCGATCAAAAAAGGCACGGGAAACAACCAGGACCGGATGACGGTGATGGTCGATGCCCACATGGACGAAGTTGGGTTGATGGTTAACGGGCATACCAGCGAGGGAATGCTCAAGGTTGCTGCCATTGGTGGGTTGGATGACCGGATTTTGCTTGGCAAGCGTGCGGTCGTCGGGCCGAAGAGAATCCCCGGCGTGATCGGCGCAAAGCCCATCCACTTATTGGATGGAAACGGACGTAATAATCTGGTCAAGTTAGATTCGATGGCGGTAGATATCGGCGTGAACAGCAAAGATTCGGCCCGCAGCAAGGCCAGACTGGGCACGCGAATAGGGTTCGATACGCCGTTCATGGATTTGGGATCGGTAGTACGGGGGAAAGCCTTTGACGACCGGGTAGGCTGCGCTGTGTTGGTTCACCTGCTGCAAGGCGATCCCTTCCCGTTTGACCTGGTGGGAACATTCACCGTTCAGGAAGAGGTCGGGCTGCGGGGAGCAAAAGTTGCCGCTCACCGCATTGAGCCAGAGGTGGCATTTGTGCTTGAGGGGACAATCGCTGACGATCTCCCCAAAGAAGAGGACGAATCGCCTACCACCGAATTAGGTAAAGGCCCGGCCCTCAGTATCCTTGACCGCTCTGTGATCTTTGATCGCCGCCTCAATAAGTTGATCACCGACACCGCCGAAGAACTCGGCATCCCTTACCAGTTCAAACAGCCTGGTATCGGTGGGACCAACGCCGGGGCGATCAACACGTCGCGGGGGGGAGTACCCACTGCGGCTATCTCGGTGCCATGTCGGTACATTCACAGCCCGGCGGCAATGCTCAACAAGCGAGATTACCGCAATACAATTAAGCTGGTTCGCGAGTCGCTGAACCGGTTGGATCGCCGGGTTATAGCACGATAAGCAATGAAGTGATGGAAGAAGATAATTCGATAACGCTGGCTTTCGCGACCGGTAACCGGGCCAAACTCGCCCAATTTGCCTATGTGATCGCGACCTTAAATGCCCCTGTCAAAATTGTTTCTGCAAAAGAAAAATATGGAGACGACGCCAGTTACGTTGAAAAAGGGGACAATGCAACAGCCATTGCCCAACGCGGCGCGGCGGCATTGGTAGAAAAACTGGGAATACCGATCATCGTTGAAGATACGACCTTCGAGGTGGATGCCCTGGACGGACAGCCCGGTATACGCGCCGGGACCTATCTCACAGAATATGGGCGGGAAGGGATTCTCAAGGCGCTTGGAGATCGTTCTGGGCGCACGGGCCGGATCACTTCAGCCCTGGTGTGGGCTACACCTGCCGGGGAGATGCAGACCTGGGTAAACGTGGTGAACGGCCATATCACCCACCAGGAGTGGTATGTCCAGGATATGCCGGACTGGGTAGGGCCATCGCCGGGTAATCCCCTGGGGGGCGGCTATAATGCGATCTTTGTCCCCAAAGGTAATACACGTACTCTGTCAGAGATCGGCCCAGAAGAGGGTATGCATTGGGGCTACCGCGAACCGAATTTCGCTGCGTTATTGACATTTTTAAAAGAGCGCGAATGGAAAGTCAATTCCAGATAACTTCCAATCCAGGCAATCAGACACATAAATCTTGGCTCATGGGTAGAAAGAATGATTTACGGCCTCTCCCGCGAATAAACTTCGCGGCTCAAGGCCGGGGAGCTGCGAAGTTTATTCGCGGCGGCTTATATTCTTTCACTCTTTCGGCAGTTGAGACTAAATCTTATGGAGCGAGGGGACTCCTGATTATGTCCCTCGTGTTTATCCTGATTGGGATAGTGCTGGCCGGGTGTGAGCAGGTTGTCACCCCGGAGACGGTCAACCCGATCCTGGTAACTCTACCTGCACAGTCCCCCATGCCGACTCCGACCTTTACCGCCATCCCCCCAACTGAAACCCCGGTCCCGACCTTCCGGCCCACCGATCCGATACCGCCCACGCCGGTTCCGCAATCGCAGGGCATCGGCTCAACGCGGCTGCTGTGGGAATGGGACGAAGTCGCCCGGCCCTCCACACTATCGGCTACCAGCACCCGGCTGGCGGTGATCGTTGCTGATGGGCGGTTCGTGTGGCTGGATGCGATCAACGGGCAGGTAGAAGCTCAGACTTTTCTGTGGGCAGGCCAGCCGCAGGGCGATTCATGGGGCGAAGTCTATGCCGATGGCACGCTGGCGGTGACGGCCATCCGCGAGGTCAGCATCAATTCGGAGACGGGGCTGGCCGATTCACGGGCACGGCTGGCAGTTTATGATACCCGCGCCGAAGAACTATGGTCGCTGCCAGAACTGGAATCGCTGCATTTTTACAGCGCGGCCCTGGCTCCGGGCATGGTGCTGGTTGGAAAATGGCCGTATGGTTTTAAGGATAACACCCTATCTGCCTACGAGGTCAGTACCGGTGAGGTCATCTGGGAGATCGAGGACGATAACACAGGCTTCCAGCAGATTGTCCATGATGGGACCCGGCTCTATGCGCTGCTCAATGATGCAGAGGGCGGCGGCGTTGCCAGCTATGATTTGCTGACCGGCGATGAACTATGGCGTTGGTCTGATCCAGCAGTGAAAAACCCCGATCAACTCGTATTGAGCGACTCAGCCCTGTATGTATTCACCGCCAACCGGACAGTGACCCTCGACCCGTTTACGGGGGAAATCAAGTGGACGGTTCAATTCAGCGCTGCACCGGAAGCCGGATTGATTGTTGGGGATGGGTTGTTCTACCTGGTTCCGGCCCCTTCGCCGGAGTTGGGAACCCGGCCCGGCCTGATTGCCCTATCGACCGCCAACGGAGAAGTTTCCTGGCATACCTTAAACGGGCTGCTGGCCGATCCGATAGATATGGGTGAGGGCGTGCTGTGGACGATTGTCAAGGACTTTGATTCGGGCGAGGTTGCTTTGAGCGGCCTGGAACCGGATACCGGCCTGGAGCAGGTCCGCGTGATCATCGGCGGCCAGCCGAGTATTCTGTACCAACTGGTTGCACAGGGTAACCGGGTATACGTCTTGGGTGACAGCTTACAGGCGTTTGGTTATTAGTTGACAATCTGCCCCATGCTGCTTCTTTGTTTCGCCTTGCACCCCCGGCGATCATTTTAGAATCTCCCTTTTTCCCTCCCCATCTTTTTAGCCGCTCTTTGACTTTTCCCCGATCAGTGAGTAGCCTTGAGCCAAAATTGATTCATAGAAAGCAAACCTACCATATGTCGAAAAGAAAGCAATCCCCTCACCCTCGCCGTGATACCAGCTGGGACCCGGTCGCAGATTGGTATGATGGTTGGGTCGGCAAGGGAGGGAGTAAATTTCACCGCCAGTTTGCTATCCCGACCGTGATGGATCTACTCGATCCGCAGCCGGGCGAACAGATACTCGATGTGGGGGCCGGGCAGGGCGTGCTGGCTCCCTTTGTCTCGAAGGCCAAGGCCGTGTATACCGGCGTCGAGATCAGCTCAGAGCTGCTCAAGTATGCCCGCCAACGTCACGGGGGAAAAGGGCGATTCATCGAAGGTGACGCTACCAACCTGCCTATTTTATCCGGCCTCAAGCCTGGAGCATTTGATGCGCTGGTCTACCTGTTGAGCATCCAGGATATGGAGCCACTCTACCATACGCTCGAATCGGCGGGCTGGGCGGTTAAGAAGGGTGGACGGGTTGTGATCCTGATGACCCATCCCTGCTTCCGCATCCCGCGTCAAAGTGGTTGGGTCTGGGATGAGAATCGCAAATTGCAATCCCGCCGGATCGACCGCTACCTGACACCGCTGCCCATCCCACTTGATCCAACGCCGGGACAGGAGGGGCATGTTACTACCAGCTTCCACCGCCCGCTGGAAGCCTATATCAACGGCCTATCGGATAATGGGCTGCTGGTGGATCGCCTGGTGGAAATCCCCACTGATCAGGAGGGTACGGGAGATCGCGCCAAAGCTATCACCCATGCCAATCAGGAGATCCCCCTGTTCCTTGGGGTTCGGGCAATTAAGGTTTATTAGGAGAGGCCAATGCAAGCGTTGTCCAGGCAGTTTGCCCATACCTATTCCATTGTCGCCCGCGACCCACAAACCGGCGAGATGGGTGCAGCAGTACAGTCTCATTGGTTCTCAGTTGGGGGTACGGTCACCTGGGCGGAGGCCGGTGTCGGTGTGGTAGCAACTCAAGCGCTGGCCGAAGTATCGTTTGGCCCCAGGGGATTGGAACTTCTCAGGCAGGGTCAATCCGCTCGGCAGGCTCTCCAAACCCTGATCGACTCAGACGAGGGGCGCGACGTGCGTCAGCTTGCTATTGTCGATGCCAAAGGGAATGCCGCCGCACATACCGGCGAACGCTGCATCCCGGAGGCGGGTCACATCACCGGAGATGGATTCTCGGTGCAAGCCAATATGATGCTCAATGATCAGGTGTGGCCTGCGATGGACGAGGCTTATCGGAAATCCGCCGGTCAGCCCCTCGCCGAGCGGTTGGTGGCGGCGCTCGAAGCCGCACAGGCCGAAGGCGGTGATATCCGGGGCAAGCAATCGGCGGCGCTGCTGGTGGTACGGGCCGAATCAACCGGCAAGCTGTGGGAGGATCGCCTGATCGATCTGCGGGTAGAAGATCACCCGGAACCAATCCAGGAGATCAAGCGGCTGCTGCGAGTCTTCCGAGCCTATGAGCACATGAATCGCGGCGATGAAGCCCTCGAACAAAATGACGCAGACACGGCTCTCAAGGAGTATGGAACGGCTGAGGCGATGTTCCCCGATAACCTGGAGATGAAGTTCTGGCACGCTGCATCGCTGGCTAACCTGGGCCGGGTGGATGAATCGCTGCCCCTGTTCAAAGCCGTTTTTGCTGCCGATCCAAACTGGTTGGAATTGACCAGACGGCTGCCAGCGAAGGGTTTTCTTTCGGTGAGCAACGAGGAACTGGCCCGGATCGTGTCAGCTGGTCAGTAGGGCCTGGGCGTTTGTTCGACAGTTGGACTTGATCCGGCTATAATTCGCGGGGCATGAAGTTGGCTCAACTTTAGCCAAAATCAATACGGAGAGATTAGCGAGGCTATGAAAGAATTCTTTTCAGCCATCGGAAGGTACTGGAAACAATTTGGGATATTCCTGGGAGAGATCATCGGGCGGATCGTCATGGTGTTGTTCTACGTGACGTTGATCCTGCCCTGGGGGGTAGCAGTGGCACTGTTGAGTGATCCCCTGGATATCAAAAAGGGGGGCGCAGCCTGGAAAAAGCGCACCACCCACGATCTCACCCTCGAAGACAGCTACGGCCAATTCTAGACATTCCAAACCCGGAAAAACTATACGACGATCTGACACCTATCATAGATGCTGGATCGTCGTATGTTATCAAGGTTATTGATCGCTTAAACCCAGCTTTTCTTCCAGATCGGTGATCGCCTTCCGTAAGCGCTCCTGCCGCAGACTGTTTGTCAGGTCACCACGGGTGCGTTCCAATACCCCGCGCAGGCTGTCCACCCGGCGGCGCAGTCCACCCGTAATCGCATCGGTGAAGTCAAAGGTCATTAACACCCCATAGATGGTGTCCATCGACTCAAGCAGGCGTTCCGCTTCGTTATTGTGCCCCAGGCGAATAATATTCAGGATAGTCCGGCGCAGTTCGCTGGCAGCTTCGGCCAGTCCGTTCAAGTAGGTTGAAGAGGCTACGTCCAGTTCCTCAGGGGTAGGCAGGACTTCACCCCGCACCAGGGCATAGGTAACAAAAGCCTCAACGTACTCTTTAAGCGCATCTTGCGTGTAACCAGAATAATACAGATCGGGGTGAGGCTGCACACCCTCGACCAGATCTCTGGCGGCAGCACGGGCTGTTTCCAGACCTTCTTTGGCCTGATCCCAGTTTTCGCGGTGAATAGTCCGGATCGCATTGGCGCAATAGCGGATCAACAGCCGTGATTGGGCTAAGGCCGCATCACGGGCTGTATTTCGCTCTTCAAAATCTGACCGGATGTTTTCGGCAATGTCATCTAAATTATGCATGTTGACTCGATATCTTTAGAAGGGGATGTCTTCTTCTTGTTGAGGTGGCGCAAAACTCGATCCGCCGCCGTATCCCGCATTATCACCCGCCATTTGATCATCGCGGTTGCCGAGGAATTTCACCTCACGCGCCGTCAATTCCAGGGTGGCACGGGCAGCGCCGCTCTGATCGGTCCAGGCAGAGGCGTCTACTTCACCGATCACCATCACCTGGCGGCCCTTTTTCAAATACTGGTTGGTAGTTTCTGCCAGCTTGCGCCAACAAGTAACCTTAAACCACCAGGTCTTCTCACCCTGGCCGCCATCGCCTGATGTCCATCGTCTGCTGACCGCCACAGAGAAGCTCGTCACAGGCGTGCCATCTGGGGTATAACGCATTTCGGGGTCACGCCCTAAATTCCCCACAATAATACACTGTTGAAACACCGCTCACTCCTTATTATTTGGTACACAGTAAGTCACAAAACAGAACAAGTGTACCATGTATTATAGCGCTTTTAATAAATTCGTGCTGCTAGGTTACAGCAAGGTACACAAATTCGCAACGAGGGGAAGGTATCAGCCGACCGGGTGGCTCAGTCATCTAGCAGAGCTAAGACTTTGTTCAGCACTTCATCCGGGGTCAAGTCGTCGGTGAGGATGTACAGGTCACAGTGTTGGCGAGCGTGGGCTAATCGCCCGGCCTGCTCGACCAGGCGCTCAGGCCCCCAATCGATCTTCCGGCGCTGCTGGGCGGTTTGATAGGTCACATCAAGGTAGATTAACAGATCGGGTTTGGTGAAACGCTGCCACATATCAGGGACGTAAGAATGTTCCTGAGCGACATGGCGAATATCATATCCGGCTTCTTTAAGCGCTTTGACCAGCGTCGACTTACCTGATGTGCATGGCCCCACAACAGCGACCTTGAGCCTGCCTGTTTCCATCTACCCCTTCTGGGCTAAACTCTCCTGGCGGCGATTCCATTTTAACGTCATCTTCTGGATGTTTTGCAGCACGCCCACGACGGCGATCACATCACCGGCCTGTAACATTCCCTCAGGGTCAGGGTGAACATCAACCTCTCCATTTGATTCCAGCAAGACGATGGAGAGATCAAGTTCCTCTTCAATGTCCGCGATGCGGCAACACCCGTCAAGCAGCGAACCCCGCTCCACCTCCACCCGGCCCATGACCAGCCGCCGGTCGGCAACCGAAAAGGTCTGGACGATCTCGGTAGACGTAGCAGCCCCTGCAAAGGCCGGAGCCGCCATCATGGAGGCGCTCATCACAGCACTGACATCAAACCGGTCGGCCATACTCCGGGCAAATTGGTCGTCAAACATCCGCATAACGATCCGGATATCCTTGTTTCTTTCCCGGATTCGACTGGCGATCTGTAAGTTTGCCAGGTCATTGTTGGTGCAGATAATGATCGCGCTGGCCTGGTCCAGCATCGCCCGATCTAAGACCTCTTCATTACGGGCATCGCCCACGATAATAGGGATATCGTACCGGCGCACTTCGTCAAATTGAGGGGAGTCCGCCTTGATTTCAACAGCAATAATATCCTCATCAAGCGCTACTAATTCACGCACCACACGGATACCCAGGTGACCCAACCCACAAACAATAATGTGATCTCTGAATGTTGATGCCACTGCTTCCTCCCATTGAGATAACCGGGCGCGCCGGTTGAATAACAACGTTACAAAGTCCGCTGCACCGCGCCCGATCAAAATCACACCCAGGATTGGCATGATGAAGAAATACATATCCAAAAACCATTCCTGGGGAAAATCCAACGTCGGTTGGAAAAAGGTCATGGTCAGCACGTCATATAGAGCTTCGATATACCGGATCGGTTGGACCGGGTGCACCCGGTTCCAGAGCACCTGGAAGGTCCATCCCCCCAGCACGATCAGCAGCACAAAGAAAATCACCGCGCCGCGAAACTCCCGCAGCAGCACCCGGATATCCCGGATATCGGCCCGGATTTGGCGGCTCACTGGACGGCGGCTTCTAGAGATTTCGGTTCCTAAAGATCTCTGGCGCATCATGGCCTCAATATCGGGGGAATCGGTAAATATGCTTGCATTCGGCGAACTCCGTCCAATTCTTCCCCCAGAACGGCGACGACCAGCACCGAAATGTCGTCGGTCGGACGGCCCTTCTCCAATTGGAGGGCTTCGTTAAGCAGCCCATCGGCAATCGGTTGGGCGATCAACCTCGCCTCTGCACAGCGATCATACAGCGTTTTGACCAGGGCCGGAGCATCAAGGGCCTGGCCGGTTCGCTCCCCGGCGCTGACCACACCATCTGTATAGATCACGGCAACCATACCGGGCTGTAATGGGAATTCGTGGATTGCAGGCTTGTTAACCCGGTGTACACCCACCGGGGATGTCGGATCATCCAGAACATGCTGGGTTTCAGAACTGTGTTGGATAATGACCGGACAATGACTGTTACGAGAGATCACCAGCGTTTTGGTTTCCATATCAATGGAAACGATATTAAGCGTTGCGGAGACTTTGCCGTGTCGTTGGGTGTAGAGATAATCGTGAGCGGCACGTGCCGCCGCCCCATCACGGACGCCCTCACCCAGCAGCGCAATGGCTTTCTGGGCCACCATGTTACTGATCGCTTTGGCCGCTTTACCGGATCGCTGTCCGTCGACCAATACCAGTGAAAGACCGCCGAGTGGCCGTTCGATCATCTCAAGTGTATCACCGCTTTCGCTGGTTGCATACTTCCCAATTTTCGCAGCAGCTACCTGGATATGCAATGTTATCGCTCCGTTAATGTCTGACCCAGCTTATTTCATGGCACGTTTTGCGTCTTTGGCAACCGCCTCACGGTCGAATTCAGTCGTAATGGCGGAGGCCAATACCTGCACCTCGACGCCCTCGCCCACTTCCAGCCGGACGATCCCGCTGTCCGAATCGATTTGCTTGACCGTGCCAACCAGACCGCCAAAGGTCAGCACCTCGGCTCCCACTTCGAGGGTACGAACCAGCTTCTGCCGCCGCTTGAACTCACGCTGGCGAGGCAGGATCAAAAAGGCATAGACCCCTCCGGCAAAAATAGCCAGGACAAAAAGGTCAATTAAGATGGACTGAGCTTGTGGCATATTTTTAAACTCCGAAAACTCACGGGCTATCTATATCGATCATACTTAAGTGACCCACAAAGACCACTGCCTGATCGTCGAGGGTCAGCACTTGATTCCCATCTGGGCCGAGCAGCCCGGCGTATACGTCGTATTCTCCCGGTGGGACATTGCTCACATCAAGCAGATAAGTGTCGGCGACCTGCTCTCCCGCCGCCCAATACGAGGTAGGATAGATGCCGCCATATGGTTCGAGTTCCGATTCCATGACGGCCTTCCCGTTGGCATCACGGAGTTGAATCCGGATCAGGTAATCTGCCTGCGGTACCTTGATCGCCTGCCAGATCAGGAGGATTTCGAGCCCTTCCTGCGTGCGACCTATCCGGTAGCCGGTCAGCATAATATCACCGAAGGTCGCCCGCGTACCTGACAGCCCGCCTAAGAACGCCTCGTTCTGAAACGGGACTTTAGCCGGGGACAGGATATGCCAGTTTAAGTTAACCGGGTCATCGCCGATCCCGATCTCAAAGTTATAAGCACCTGGGGTCAACGAGGGCAGTAGTTCCAGGGTGTGATAAGTGGTGATCAGGCGGCGGGTCGGCCAGCGGGAAAAATCGATCTCCTGCCCGGAGAGGGCGGCAATTGTTCCATCCAGCCCCTGGATGCGGAGCCCAACCTGCTGGGCGGAATCAACCGGGGCCTCCAAAAACCACTCGATCCGCACGCGGGCCATCCGACCGGTATCCAGTGGGTTGAGGGAAAAGTCGATCGCGATCTGGTTGATGCTGAGGCTGTTGGTGAGCGTCAGGCCGGTGGGAATTTCGGTCAGAGATTGGGTTTCCGCCGTCCGCTGCAAGATCAGGATCGAGTCATCGGACTCATATTGAGCTATCGTCGAATAGGTCCGAGAGAACCAGGGATCGGAAGCCAAAGCGAATTGTTCGAGTTCACTGGCCCGCAGCACCAGGTAATCCGGTTGATAGGCTGCCACCCACCATTGGCTATCCCCCCGGATAAAGGCATCAGCAACGTCTTTTTGCAGGCTGCCGTAGTAATCGATCAGCGGGCGTTCGGAAGCATAACCCAGCAGACCGATCCGGGTAGTACCGATCCGGGTGTTCTCTGCCGTATTGTCATGCAGCCATTCCCCCACTTGCCGCTCTTCCTCGCTGATGGATTCGACCGTCCCAAACAATCCGGCGGCAGTATCGATCCTGGTGAAAGATTGGGCGGCTGCACCGAGGCAAAGCAGTACGGCAGCTCCGCCGATCACCCACCGGAGAGGGGGAGCCTTAAAACGTCCGGCGATCCAGGCCACACCCAGGGCAGCTAAGGCCGCCAACATGGGCAGCAGCGGCGCAAGGTTCCAGATGTAAACCACCACCCCAAGCAGCCATAAAGCCAGGATGTGCAGCACCGCCCAACCGATCAGCAATAAGGCCCAGCGGTGATTGGGAATGTTTATCAGGCCAAACAGCGCCAGCAGGGGAATCACTACCCACAACCAGGACAGCTCGACAAACGATCGGGCCAATTGGACGATACCGGAAAAAACATTGTCGGCGAAGACATCCGGCATCAGGTGGGCAAACGGGCCTGACGGAAAGCCAGGGAACGATCCGGCCTGCCCAAAAGCACTGGACATTCCCAGCATCCCCACCAACACAATCCCAGCGTAAACACCGACCACCGTTAACCGGAACGGGCGACCGAGGATCATGCTATCGGCGATCAGGATGACGACCAGCAAAGCGATCTCCCAGCGGATCAGAGTCGCCAGTCCTAACAGGATGGCCGTCCCGATCCCCCATTCGCGCTGATGCATCCAGACGGCCAGCATCCCCAGGCCCAGCCATAAGGCCGTTTCTAATCCGAGCGTGGCCCATAACAGGGGGATGATCAGATACAACCCGGCGGCGATTGGGGCCAATGCGCGGTTGGAAGGAAAAGCCATCAGGTAGAGGGCTAAGGCTCCCAGCGCAATTCCGACTATTCCAATAACATTACTGAGCAGCGGGATATCCGGAGTGATCAGCGTACCCAGGCTCAACAACACGGCGTAGAACGGCGCAACCGACTCGCTGATAACTGCCTCGCCGGGGTTGTAGACTAACCCCTGCCCAGTCGATAAATGCTGTACGTAACGATAGGTGATGAAACTGCGATCCAGGTGATGATCAATAAACACTGCCCCTAAGCCTGCTATCATGATTAACAGGAGGACAACACCGGTAATCTGTAAGGGTAATGGGACAGTAGTCGCTTCAGTGGTGTCAGGAGTGGAAGTCATAGGCGTTACCGTTCTGGCAGGCTGTCAATATCAACCATTCCAGATTGTACAAACTCTTCAACAGCATGGGCGATCACAACATTCTTGCGCAGGTAGGGGAGAACAGCGCGGGTGATCGACAAGGTATCAAAACGAGTGTGATGGGCCATCCCGCGATCTTCAAAGCTGGCTTCAAATTCTATCATTTCGCCGTCGTTCTCGATGAAACGAACAATAGGATACTCCAGGATATAGCCACCCTTTATCTTTTTGGTTCCCTTGACCATCTCAACACGCTCGACTTCCTCGTATTCCAACGTGGCAAAACGATTCCCCTCGCGCCAAATCAACCGGTAGGGATCAACCTCTACCTGAATCGGCTGGCGCAAGCGGGCCAGGGTGATGATCCCGGCCACAAGGCCGATCCCACCCAGGCAAACCGATCCAACGACCAGGGAAATTGATAGGGGTGATGGTTCAGAGCCGCTGGCAAAGGTCGCGGCCCCGGTAATTGCCCCACACAACATCAGGCCCACTCCGAAGGTAAACAACAGGTAAGCCAACCGGCTGATCGCACGTTTCGCGGTCACAGCCGCAGGAAAAATCTGTGCTTGAGTCATGGTTTGTTCTCCGTCCAGATGATGAGATTATATGCGAGTTAAGTGAGCCAGACCAACATCTAAATCAAAAAACTGTATAACACTGCTTACGGTGTTTTCTCAAACCGTGCCAACCAGATATCCCTGTCTGTATTGGGATCAACAACGAATCGCTGATCGACCCGCCAGCCAGATACCCAGGCGATCTGATCATCTACCAGCAGCAAAGGCAGATAATCCCGCCAGACTGCCGGGATTTTAGCGTTGATCATAAAGTCACTGAGCTTTTGCGATCCGCCCGCCCCCTGCGGCTGGAAACGATCACCGGGTTGGCGGGCGCGCAGTTGAAATGTCGGACTCGCTGCCGGGATTGCCAGCAGTGCTGACCAGGGATCGGCAATCAACGCATCCCAGGTTGGCCCGGTAAGCTCTCCATCATAGCGTGATAGCTGCAACAGCCAGGGCGATCCGGGCAGAGCGAGTTGGCCTTCATCAAGCACCGTGCCCGGTTCCAACAGCGGCCAATCCGGTCGGGCGGGTTGGTGCTTATAACTCTCGATGACCAGCGAATCGTAATCAACCCACAGTTGTAAGCCACCCGGCAGTATTGCCTGTGCCCTGTTCTGGCCACCCTGGGCGACCTGGACGGCCTGCTCGATATGCTTGAAGCCGAGATCACTCAGTGACTCCCGAAGCTGTTCTACGGCACGGCGGATCGTCTCGCGCTGCAATGCCAACGGCAGTTCACGCCACGTATCCCGGTCAAGGCGGATCAGGTGTTCGCTCTTTTCTGTTACGATTCGCTCCCACACTTGATCGATTTGCTGCTGTATCAGATCATAATCAGCCGCCAGCACCGATGCCATCCGGTTGAGGGCCATTTGAAAAGCCGGGTTGACACGCTCCAATGCGGGGATCAATTCGTGGCGAAGCCGGTTGCGGGCATAGGCCGTGTCAAGATTGGTGTGATCGAGGCGCGGATTCAGGCCATGTTCAGTACAATAAGCGTCGATTACCTCGCGAGGAACATCCAGCAAGGGACGGATCAGCAGCGGCCTGTGTGATGTTTCAGCCGGGAGATAAGCATCTGGAATCGGCCCGACGGTCTGCATCCCTCGCAGCCCGGCTAATCCCGATCCCCGGAGGATGTGCATCAGCACCGTCTCAGCCTGATCACCGGCATGGTGCGCAACGGCGATAACAGACGCACCGGATCGAATCGCTTCACGGGTCAGGGTGGTATAACGGGCCAGCCGCGCTGCTGCCTCAATCGATAATTTCTGATCGGCTGCCAGGGCGGGCACGTCAACTTTTTCAACCCGGCAGGGGATATCCCATTGCTTTGCTAATTCGACGACGAATGCCTCATCCCCGTCAGATTCCTGTCCGCGTATCATGTGATTGACGTGGACAACTTGAAGCCGAAAATCAAATACCGGCTGCGACTCGACAAATAGGTGCAGCAAGGCGACCGAATCCGGTCCACCGGACACCCCGATCACAACTTTGTCACCGATATCCAGAGCGCGTATTTTATGCTGAAAGTGGGCTAATAAATTCATCAGCGTTGGATTATAGCATAGTAAACATCGACCAGTTGCCAGTTGCCAAGCTCACCAGTGGGCGGTACGATCTACCGCATGAATGGCAGTCAATTAAAACGCAGTTTATGGATTATCAGCGGGTTGACTCTATGCTTGATCAGCCTGTTGTCGGGTGTCAGCGCGGCGCTGGCCGATGAAACGGCTTTGCAATCCGCTACAGCGACGATCGCCAACCCCAATCAGGTATCACTCCCAACCGCCACCCAGACCCTGGTCGGCGGCCCAACCGCTACTGCCAGCCGGACACCAACCCTTGTCCCGGTGCTGGCGGAAGCCATCGTTGAGGCGAATCTACGCGGCGGCCCCGGCCTGGATTTTGAAGAAGTTGGGAAGTTGGTGGCGGGAAACCCGGTTCCGATCATTGGGCGGTCGCTCCAGTATCCCTGGTACGCCGTCGAATGGGCGGATGGTCCAAACGGGCAAGCCTGGGTATATGACCAGTTGGTGATCGTAACCGGCGATATCACCACCGTTCCGATTGTCGATGCGCCGGAACTCCCCACTATTGATCCGACCCAGGCCGCGATCCAGGCAACGGCTACCGTTTTGCTGCAAACCCCCGGCGCGGCGGAGACAGCCACCGCGACCGCCTTCTTTGCTCCAACCGGTGTTTTCACCCAGACGCCTGGTTCACAGGGCCTCCCACCAGGGATGCTGCCAACCTACACTCCCCCGGCGGGAGAAGTGGGCGGCGGTCCGATCATCGGTGTATCATCAGAAGATGGGGCGGCAAACACGCGTACCCCACGCATATCACCGGCGGTGATTATTCTGTCCCTGGGCGGAATGGGATTGCTAACTCTGCTGGTCGGTCTGGTGAGACGCTTCTAAGGCCAGATAATCCAATCGGCCAACGTCTCACCGGCACAGTGCCGGTAAACTAACTCCTTCGATCAATCCATCTTGCCGGAAACTACCGGAGCGGGTGTGATTGATTCACCCCTTCTCAAGAGTGCTTTTCCCCGACCCCGATTGGCGTTGGTGATGTTTATTCTAGAACGATACAATTGCAGGAAAACGAAGGAAAAAACCTGCATTTTCTCATTCTTGCGGCCAATTACCTACCAAATCTTATCAAACATGCACTATACTATAAACATGGGGTAGCTATAAAATTACATTGTTGACTGTATCGTCGTCGGTGACGACACTACCAAAACTCAACCATGGCGATTGACATTACACCATCTTGAGATTAAGATCATCCTGCGACGATTCATTGCTTGAGGAGAGTGAGGCAGGGGTAAGGAAGGCTGTCTTGTTACTTGTGTGCCAGTATAGGTGACCTGAATGCACAAGAACAAAAGAGAAGAGGTTGGGGTAGTTGTGATCCCCCCAAGTAATGTTACCTGAAATCGCC
>JBNKDD010000077.1:0-20814 GCA_050288085.1 Anaerolineae bacterium | reverse complement strand
CATGCTGCGCCAAACCACCAGTCGTATACAGTCCCGTAAATCCTCATGGAGTTCCAACTTTGTAATAACTCCCCGGTATTGGCATCCCGAATTTCAAACACCCGGTCACTTATGACCCCAATCTTTGAGCCATCCGGCGACCAATACAACTCACCATAAACGTCATAGTCGCCGCTGACCGACCAGACCTCATCAAAGGTCTGTGTGTCTAGCATGATCAACCCGATTGGAGTGGTCAGGGCAGTTAGGGATTCATCCGGTGACGCGGCTGCGGTATGGATTTCTCCTATCCCTAAGACGCTGTAAGCCCCTTCCGGTAACCGGGAAGTAAAGACATTTGTTGAGGGTAGAGGCGGAACTAATGGGGGGGATAGTGTGGGGGTCGGTAAAGGGGGCGGTGACGGGGTGTTGGTTGCCGTCGGCTCGGCAGTTGCTGAAGCCGTCGGGGGTGGCGGGGTAAAAGTCAGTGCGATAGTGGTTTCAGGCTGGGTGCAGCCTGTGATCAAGATCAGTGAAGTGATAAGAAGGCAGCAAGAATGACGCCAGGACAGCATGATGTTTACTCCAGCATCAGTATGTTATCGGTCTGAATCGTCCATCGCGCAGCGGAAACCCATCTGCCCATCGAAGAAGTGATGGGCGCTGCCGCTGGCCCGACGGGAAGCCCGAAGATCACGACCAAAGCTGTGGAAGCCGCCGCCGCGCCGCACGAGGTATTTGGCATCCTCTGGGCCGGTCGGATTCTGCTCCGGGGAGGTCGCATAGTAGTCCGGGTCAAATCCATCGGCCACCCACTCCCAGACGTTCCCGGCCATGTCCAACGCTCCATAGGGACTAGCGCCGTCGGGGTAGCTACCGACCGCCGATGTGTCTTTCCCGCAGCCATAATAATTAGCAAGCTGGCAGGTCGGGTCGTCATCCCCCCAGGGGAAGCGCTGCCCATCCGTGCCCCGCGCTGCTTTCTCCCATTCGGCCTCGGTCGGCAGGCGGCCTTCTACCCATTGACAGAAGTCCACCGCCTGATCGGGGTAGTAGACCAGCACCGGGTAATCGTCGAAATCCTCGTTCAGGTAGTAATCAAGCTGGGTGCGGGAGGCCACCCCGGTTGATCCAACCACCGGGTCGCGCTGGCAGGCTCCCGCCTCTACGCACTGCCGGTACTGTGCGTTGGTAACCTCGGTCTGGTCGATCCAGTAGGCATCCAGGTAGACGGTATGCTGCGGCTTTTCGACCGCTTTGGCGTCGGGATCGGAGTTGGCCCCACCCATCAAAAACTCGCCTGCCGGGACACAAACCATCACCGCCCCGTCGATGGGTGATTCCCAGGTCTGGCCGATCTCGGTGCAGGGCGGCGGCTGGTCGTTCGGCGCAGGAGTACAGCCAACCGCCATGAGAACCAGAACGGCTATCGTGAATCGGGAAAACTTCATACTTTCTTCGCTTTGACTCATGTGTAAAGAACATGTTTTTTAGGGACCTCTCCCGCGAATAAACTTCGCGGTTCGAGTCTGGTAGCCGCGAAGTTTATTCGTGGCGGTATAGTGGAGCTTAACTAACAATCACCGCGCCAACCCCACCATCAATGGTGATATCGGCTTTGTTCTCAGCCGTGTCGTAGTTGGGGGAGGCGTAGGTTCTCTCGCCGGTTCGCGGGAAGCGATTCTGATCAACCGTCACCGAACCCAGCCCGACCTCGGCCTTGATCCGTGCCGCGACACCTTCCGGGATGTACAGCCGTAGTTCACCGAGTCCGCCGTCCATATGCACACGGGTCAGACCCGCCCCGGCTGGCAGGGTGACTCGGATAGCGCCCATCCCCCCGTCAAATCTCAGATCGTTGACACGGGTGCGGCTCAGATCGACGCGGGTTTCCCCGGCTCCACCGTTGAAATCCAGCGCGATGGGGATGTTGGGGTTCAGCGCGAATGTCCACTCTGGCGGTGTGTTGAACCAATCAAAGACGGGAAAGCCCGGCTGCTCGGCCATTTTGAGGCGTGCTTTCATGATGCCGCCCTCCACCTTGACCTTACGATTCACGCCGCCGCCAAAATTGCCGGAGAGCAGTTCACCCGGTCCGGCTTCCCCTTCGATCACCAGCCGCCCGATGCCGTGATTGACTCGCAGTTGGGCTTGCTCCACCCCTTCGAGCGGGATCGATACCTGTTCGACCCGGAAGCCGCGGCCTCGATTAGTCATGCCAATGATGATCGAAATGCCCAGCAGGATCAGAAAGACCGGCCAGATCATCCCCCACACATCAAAGCTCATGATGCCCATCGTATTGAGCAGGAACAGGCCGCCAACAACGATCAGCATGATGCCCCAGAATATTTGACTTCTCTTCACTGTATATCTCCTCATTTACAAAATTCGCGGTGGATTGATCCCTACAATCTGTACGTTCCCTGGCCTACAATGTTTCGGTCGGGCCGGTCCAGATCGACCAGCCGGATCGCTCCGGCAGCATCTCGATCACCCCGTCCGGGCCTTGCAGATAGCAAGTGCTGTACTTTATGGCGGTGTTACATTGTACAGCGGTGTCAAAGCCCTGTTCCGACTCGGTCGCCCAGCCCAGCCGCTCGCGGACATTATTGGATATTAACTCCTCGTCGTTGCGCCACAAATACCCAAAGCCGCGCACCGGCTGGTAGAACCCATCCGGGACCTCCAGCGTTGGATCATCTTCTGGATCACCCGGCTGCCAGGGATCGGATTGAACTTCATAAAAGGGCCGCTGCCCATCATCGTAGAAGACGTAGATCCGGCTGTTTTCTTGCATCCAGATCATCACCCCATGCTCAAAGTGCTGGTAGACTCCATAAGAAGTTTCAGCGGGGTAGGGGCAGTCAGTCGGACCGTTCGCAAAGAACCAGCTATCCGGGCAGGTGATTGACGCCATTACCCCGGCTTGTTCGGTTTCTTCTCCTACCGTCACAAATAGATAGTAGTTGGCGAAGTTCCGTTTTGACTCATCGACCGTTACCACCTCTGATCCGGTGAGTGGCACTTCCCAGCAGTCGCCAAGCTGCCCGGTTGACATCAGTTCACATAGATTCGCCGAATCCCCGCTCGATTCCCAGGCCAGCAGCACGCTCTCTCCGGGATCGATCAGCTCCGGTGAGATGGTGAAGGATTGGATATGTTCAGCCGCCGAGGTCGCTGTAGGGGCGGTAGTCGGCGGCGAGTTGTTTGGTGGTGGTGATGATGCGTTGGTAGAAACCGGAGGGTGATCTGCTGTTGCTTCTTCTTCAGTGGGTGTCGTATCGGATGTTAGTGGCGTTTCGGTTGGTGCTTCCTCCGTTGGATCAGGGCTGGTAGGTTTTGGCGTTTCCGCAGCATCCGACGGCAGGTTGCAAGCCATCGCCGCCAGCAGCAGCGGGATCATTAACCGCAGCCACAGATTCTTTTGCATACGATATATCCCTATCGTGTGGGGACACAAACCTGCGCAGGCATGTGTCCCCTTCATTTTGTATGATTTCTGGTTACGAGGATGTAGTCGGCGTTGGGGTTGGTGATCCTGTCAGACCTGACCAGCCGGATCGGCCCGGCAGCATCTCGATTACGCTGTCAGGGCCGGACATGTAGCAGGTTGGAGTATCAGGTGTCGTGTCACACTGGATCGTCACGTCGAAAGCTTTCTCCGGTTCGGTAGCCCAACCCAGCCGCTCACGGAAATTATCGAATTCAAAGTCGCCATCGTTGCGCCACAGCATCCCAAATCCGCGCACGGGTTGGTAAAGCCCTCCCGGTGGTTTGATAGCTGGATCGCTTTCCAGGCCGTCCGGGTGCCAGGGATCAATGTGGATGGTGTAGGGCGGCCAGATCTCCTGGTTGAGGAAGAAAATGTAGATCATGTCGGAGTCCTCCACCCAGACCATCAACCCGCCTTCAAAGTGCTCGTAGACCCCATACGATGTTTCTATATCGCTGGGGCACTTATCCGTCGGGCCGTTCGAAAAGAACCACGAGCCGATGCAAACGACATCGGTCGGTTTGGGTGTAGGGCTTGGCCCTGACGTCGCAGCCGGGGCGACATACGGCCAGGGGGTGGCGGTTGGTGGCGGCGGAGTCTCGGTTGGCTCCGAGGTTTCGGTCGCCTCTTCTTCTTCGCTCGCTTCCCCCGTTGCCGTGATATCCTCAACCAGCGGAGTCAGCGGCGTTTCGGTGGGCGCTTCCTCTGTCGATTCAGATTCTTCGGGGGTTGGTGTCCCCGGAATCATTGACGACAATCCCGGCATATTGCAGGCGATCACGGCCAGCAGCAGCGGGACAATCAATCGTAACCACATGTTTTTCTGCATACAATCACGTCCTCAATCTAATCGATTGGCAAAAGGATCCTCATGGCACATTGACCGCCGTCGGGGTGAGGATGCTCAGACTTGCGCCAACTACGATGATCTCCCCGTCCGGCCCCAGGATATAAGCTGATGGATATTTACCAACGGTGTTCCCCTGATAATAGGATTCAAAGGCAGTTTCAGGCCCGGTGGCCCAACCCAGCAATCCGCGCACCTGCTCGTCAATAGTTTCGTCATCGACTGCCCCCCGCCAGACCATGCCGAATCCGCGTTTTGGCTGGTAGTAACCATCCGGCGGTGTGATGGTCGGATCGTCCTCCGGCAGGTTTGATTCCCAGGGGTCCGTAAAGGTGAAATAGATATCGATAACCTTATCGGTCGCCGGGTCCTGGTGGAAAACGTAGATCAAATCCAGCCGGTCAAGCCAGATCATAAAGCCATGTTCAAAGCGCTGGACTGCCGCACTGGTTGATATCCCCGCTGAGGCCGGGCAGCCCGGCGGCTGCGGCTCGAAGAACCACACATCCGGGCAGGTGACCGCCACCAGCACCACCGCCTTTTCGGAAGCTGTGCCGGATCGCACCGTCAGCGTAAATTCAATCGATTCGACGGATCGCAAAGCATCGTCAAAGTTAAGGGTTTCCGTCCCGACCAGCGATACCGAACTGCACACCGGCCCGCCGTTTGGATAAGGATAACATAATTCAGCGCTGTCGCCCGTCGCCGACCAGTTGAGGACGATATCCCCATCCGGGCTGACCACGTTCGACGTGGCGGTGAACGACTCGATCAGTTCCCCGGTGGTTGATGATCCTGCGGCGTCGGACGATCCTTCCGGTGTCGAAACCGGTGGATTGACCTGCCCCGCCGAAGGTTGAGTCGCGACGGCGGCATGCCCCGACATAGCCACCAGCGTTTGCTGGATCGCGGTGCCGGTCAATTCCAGGGCGGCGGCGTAGGCTTCCGCCGGATCACCTTCTATCGTAGCAGTCGGAGCCGGATCGGTGGCGGTTATAGTCGGCTGCAAGGTCACCGATTCTTGCTGCTGGGGCGTGTTACAGGCCAATGCCGCAGCGACCAGCACAACTGCTGTTATAAGAACTGAAGCTAACGAAATTTTCCTCATCAACAACTATCCCCCATCGAGTTCAAGTACCTCACCATCAGGGCCGCGCAGATAGCAGGTTGGCGTTTCCAGGGCGAGCGCAGCCTCACATTGATAAATCGTATCATAGCCGAATTCTAGCTCAAGTGCCCAGCCGAGCCGCTCCCGCATATCGAAGTCCAGCTCCGGCTCGACCTCGCTTCTCCACACCTTTCCGAAGCCCAGTTCCGGCTGGAAGAATCCCTCCGGCGGCTTGATGTCTGGATCGGTGCGGGGCATATCGGCCCGGTAGGGATCATCAAATACATCGTAAGTCCCGTCATCTTCGTAAAACACGTAAATCTGCGATTGTTCCTCCACCCAGATCATCACCCCCTGCTCGAACTGTTCGGCTGTGGCAAAGGATCGCAGGGCAGGTGCTGCCGGGCAGCCGGGAACCGCCGGGCTAAAGAACCAGTTATCCGGGCAGATGACCACCGCCGAAACGGTCGCGATCTGGTTGGCGTCACCTACCTTGACCGTCAGGGTGAAGGGAACCTCTGCGACCGTCCGCACCTCGTCGCCAAAGTTGATCGCCCCCGATCCTTCTAGCGGCACGTCAGAGCAGGAGGAGTCACCATCAGGCTGCACATAGCATAACTCGGCACTGTCACCTTCTGCCTCCCAGGTGATCGTCACCGAATCACCCGGCCTGATCACGTTGGGTGATGCTTCAAGGGATTGGATAATCGCATCTTCAGCCGGTTCGTAGATGCGCGGTGTTGGTGTGATATCGGCGGGCTGCTGTGTCGTCGCGGTTACACCGGCTTCGGTGGTTGGGGCCGGAGTTGCTGTGCGGATCAAAGGTGTGGCATCCCCGGTTGGCTCGATGATCACCCCTTCTTCCACCTCCGGCATGGGGGCCGTATCAGGAAATGCGGTGGGTAGGGCGGTGCTGTCAACAAACGGCAGGTTGATTCCCTGTCCACACCCGGTCAAGAATACCAATAATAACGTTGCTACAATCATCCACGAGCGCTTCATCCCTCTAACCTTTCAACACAATCCGAATCCTATTATAGTCAAATCTTTCTGATCGCGCGGCAGAGGGGACGATTCACCCAAAAGGGGGCTTTATGCTTTTGCGCTGATGGCTTATAATGGTATCAAGGTGAAGTGAGGACGAAACGCTAGAAGAGGAATTATGGATATTGAAATTTCCTCCATTGATGTGGGGTGCATTCGGCCTACCTGGTTAGCAGAACGGGCCAATGTAGATATCATTGTTCCCCCTGAAGCACGGATTTCCAATCCCATTACGGTTTTGCATCCCTATGGTAATCTCGATGGAACCGGCTATGTTGATCTGCTGGATGCCTGCCGGTGTGAGATCTGCGAAGGGGCCTGCCGCCTGCTGATCGACATGAGCGGTGTTGAGTCGGTTAGCAGTGTCGGGCTGCTGGGTATTTTCATGGTTGGTTGTATGATGACCGGCCAACCGTTTGATGACCTGGATGCCCACGCGCTGATGGGAGAACTCCGCAACGCGATTGATGAGGGCGAAACCTGTGAGCATCTCTGCCTGGCGGCCCCCAACGAGCGGGTTTACCGCGCCCTACAGAGCATAGGTTTTGACGCGATCATCAACATCTTCCCGACTATCGAGGATGCCATCGACGCGGCTCCGTGATGACCTCACCCCGTTCAACACGGCAATGAAGATTGCTCGTCGAGCGTACAGGTGAGGGGGGATTGTACGAAAAAGTAAGGGATTTTTATTACCCCCCATCCTCGCTCGCCTTAACAGGCGTCTCGCTCGGATTCGCCCCCCTTGCAAGGGGGGCAGACACCGCTTTAGCGGTGGCAGGGGGTCATATCGAGTAGGGTGCAAACTGGACAACTCCGGTGATTCGGCTACAATGGTCGCATGTCATCAACCACAACACAGCCATCCGGTAATCGTAAAACGGTCTTTCACAAACTCGCCCGCCTGCTGGGCTGGACACGCGCCTCATACACTTTGTTGGGGGCATTTGTCTTAACCGTCGGGTTGATCCTCTATATCTGGTGGCCCTTAGCCGAGGAATACCTCGCTCAGGTCGATTGGCAGGGCGAATGGTGGCGCTACACCGATTGGCTGCTGCTGGGCCTGTGGGCCTTCATGACCCTGATGCTGATGGCCGGGGCCGACTTCCGCGCCGATATGCCGATGATCCTGGTTGGTTTGGGCGGCGGGCTGGCGATTGAAAGCTGGGGGACTCAGACCGAACTGTGGACTTACTACACCCTCGAACGCCCGCCCTTGTGGATCATCCCGGCCTGGCCGATAGCCGCCCTGACCATCGATCGGCTGGTACGATTGACAAACAAAGTCATCCCAGAGCGGGTTGATGAGACGTGGTTCAAGGCGATCTACTGGATCATCTTCCCGGCCTTTATGGTCTTGATGCTCAGTTTCATCTGGTGGACATACGATAAATCCCAGACGATCACCGCCATCCTGGCGTGTGTGCTGATGATCATCTCCCCGACCGATTATCGCGTGGCCGTGCTGACCTTCTTAGCCGGGGCCGGGTTGGGCTATTTCCTTGAATTGTGGGGGACAACCCGTCTATGCTGGACATATTACACCCTGGAACTGCCGCCCGTGTTTGCGGTGTTTGCGCATGGTATGGCGGCGGTCGCTTTCTGGCGAACGCTGCTGCTGGTTCTTAAGTACACCCGGAAGGTGTTTCCAGGATGGTTCAAGGCAGGGTTGGAGCCATCGGCGCAGCAGGAGAAGAATAGACCAGTAATGTCTTTTGACCGCAGTTAACTGGCTTTTTATGGAGGGAAAAATACCAATGCCGGTGTTAAGGTCAGCGATCAGTATTGAGATTATTGGTGGGCTTGTTTTACCTCTCCTGGGAAGGAATGCCCAGCTTCCAACCCGTGCAAATATCCCACTTCTTCCCAGGGACAAGCAGCAGAACCAGATGGAGATTCATATTGTCTACGGCGAAAATGCTATAGCATCGGACAATCTTACTCTAGCAAGATTTATGTTTGATGGTTTATCGAGCCGGGGTAAGTCTAAACCAATTGTCAACATAAAACTGGCTGTTGATAAAAAGATGCTATTGAATTTCACAGTAAAGGATCGTTCAACAGGTCTTAGGCATGATGTTAAAGATATAGATCTGTCACATGTAAAGCCTCCTCCCATAATAACGCCGTTGCCAAAAATAAATTTAAGTAATTCTGCTTTCTTCGGTGGTTTCTTCAGTGGTTTCTTCGATTCACATTTTTGTATTGGCCCTAAAACTGAAGATGTTGATGAACTGGCAAAAGTAATACTTAGACTCCTGGCCCCTGATTCCATTCACATGTTCTTGACCAACCCCGATGATATGCTAGACAAATATGACTTATCAAGCCAACAGCGACATGCATTGGAACTAATTAGTGCCGAGATGGTAGGACAACTGCCATTTCCTACGCTTTATGTGAAGGTGAAGCATGCAGTAGAATATCTGGAAGAACATCCTGATGCGGTTTTATGCCCAACATGTTCGGGCACAGGACTCGCGCAAAGAGTACAGCAAGGTCTTCTTGGCAATAGCATTACTATTGATGACTGTCATACCTGTAGTGGCATCGGTTTGATACAAAGCTGATTCGAGGCGATTTTCCGCCCGTGCTCTGGGGAATTTGGAAACACCCGTACACTACACACTTTCCCAAAGCACCTGATAGTCCCACAAAAATTCCCACATCCAACCAAATTCAATCCTGTTTGTTTGTCCGGTGATCATTGGAATGAGATATCGGAATTTGCTATTCTTCGCATAGAGATGTACCAGTGCTGAAGGGGCAAATTAAAAAATGAACCAGGAAATGCAAACCGATCCCGATGAAGTGCCAGCCCCAATTGACCTGCCTCTTGACCTGGAGTTGATCCTATTCGTTGATTTGATCCTGTTGGCAGTATTTCCGCTTATTTTGAATGCTGTTTATCTCTTTCCCTTAGCCCCAGCAGTGATGGGGCTGCAGGTCTGGTATTCACCCTGGAATGCATTCGCCGGGTATTTCTGCTGGCCCTTCGGTTTATCTTTTGGGCCTATCTTCAACATTCTGATAGCAGCTGCTGTATTTTTTACCGGGAGGCTGAAAGACACCGGGCGAATGGGGCTGTTGGTGCTCATTGTGATCCAAAATGTGCTGGCTGTTCTGGGCCTTGCATACCATGCTTCTTTAGCCGCCGCGACTGAGTACATGGTGGAGTCGGGATTACTGACCAGAAACCTGAACTTCATGTGGTCTCGGATGGTTTTCTCTTTTGTCATGATCGGCATTAACATGTGGTATTTTACGCGGCCACGAATCGTCCGGCTGTTTCAACGGGATAACCCTACCATCCATTTTTGACCCTTACGGCAACCTCGCTCCGTAACATTCTCCGTATCGAATCCCCAAACCCAACCAAATAAAATCCGGCCCTTTTGCGTTAAGTATATGAGATGTTATTTATTCGATGGAACTTATCACACTAACCAGACAAAGGGGAAATAATTTAATGGTAACCAATCAAAAGGTCGCCGGAATTGATCGGAAAGTTCTCTTTTCGAGCTTGTGGACCGTCGTCATGGTGAACATGATTTTTGCCGATATCCTGTCATTCATGGCACCGGGGTCGCTGGCGGAAATCATCAATGGCGAGATGGATGTTCAAATCACCGAGGGCTTATTACTGGTATTTGCCATCATATTGGAAATCCCGATGGTGATGATTGTCCTGTCGCGGGTCTTGAAGTACGGCCTCAATCGTTGGGTAAATGTCATCGCCAGCGTGATCACGATTGCCTTTATTATCGGTGGCGGATCGGCTTATCCGCACTATATCTTTTTTGCAGCGGTACAAACCATCTGCATGCTGATCATTATCTGGTTTGCCATCAAGTGGCCTAAGCCTGAATAAATCACAAATTACTACCTACCCTCCCTCAATTGACCTCCCGTGCTGACCAAGTCGGCGCGGGAGTGTCGTTTATACAAGACGGATAGCAGGGCTGGTGAGCGTCGTCTATACTGTGTTCACTTTGACACTGGGCCACTGGGAGAGTCAAGACATCCAATGGACGAGGTTCAACGCGAGAAAAATATTGTATTGGCTGTAATGATTTTGGTGTTCTGTTTGTCGTGTTGTGGGCTTTTTCTCTGGGTAACCGTCGATAGTCTGAATGCCCCAACAACCAGTGAGATGGCATTGGCAGATATGGAGCGTCATCTGTCTGCCATAGAGAATGATGGTGGAAATGCAACTATCTGGCCGATTAATTGCCATATTCTCAAAAGTTATATGGAAGCCAATGATAACGAATATACATTGGCCGTAGACTTCGTGGACGAGCTTCATCGAGAGGTTGTCATATTTGTTGATTTCCCCGATGGGAGCCGGGTGGAAGCCTATTTCTATCAGGCCAGTTTGGAAGTCTGTTGGGCTATCGATCAAGAGGGAAATCGTCAGCGGATTCCTCCCCAGTAACAGCCCCACCCATTTCACACTTTCAACAAAATCTGCTACGATTGATACTAAGGACGCCCTCGCTGGCTGATCCATCATGGTTCATTGGGAGATTCGCATGAGCGATAAAAAGGAAGAAGTCGAACGCGGAACGGAAAAAAAGTTCTTCTACCCCAATAAGTGGGGCCGGGTGATCCTCACATCGGCAGATGACATCATGGGCGAGAAGGGCGTCAGTGCCCTGCTCCGGGCCGCCAAATTGGAGCAGTACATCGATAATTTCCCACCCGACAACATGAAGAAAGAGTTCCCCTTCGAGCATGTTTCCAAAACGCAGGAAGCTTTCTGGGAGATCTTCGGGGCGCGCGGGGCGCGGGTCTTTGCCACCCGTGCCGGTGAGCAGTCCTTCAAGGATGGCCTGACCCAGTTCAAAAGCGTGGCGACGGCTGCCGAAGTCGCGATGAAGGTCGGCACAATGGAGGCCAAAGCCAAGATCGGGTTGGAGTTTTTCTCGAAGTTTTTCAACACGGTCAGTGACCAGGTAGTCTCGATTGAGGACGACGATAAGCATTACATCTGGAATATTGAGCGCTGCCCGATGTGTTGGACTCGCAAAGATGAGAAAGACCCGGTATGCTATCTCGCGGTCGGCGTGCTGCAAGGGGCTTTTTCCTGGGTCAGTGAGGGTAAAAAGTTCCGCATGCAGCCTACCGAATGCATCGCCTCCGGTGCAAAACGAGGCGTGATCAAAATCGAGAAAGTGCCGGTCGAGTAGAGCCCTGTTCAGGGCTCTGGGCTAACCAATCGAACTCAACATCGCACCAGGTTTTTTATCGTCATACAGCCGGGTTGATCGGGACAGTCAACCTGCTGTTTTTGTGGGTCAATTGAGGGGGAGAGAACATGAGCCACAATTATCTGCCAGCACGCCTGGTGCTGGAAGATGGGAGTGTATGGCCCGGTGAAGCCTTTGGCGCACCGGGGACCCAGGTCGGGGAGGTGGTCTTCAACACCAGCCTGACGGGATATCAGGAAATCCTGACCGATCCCAGTTATGCCGGTCAGATGGTCGTGATGACGGCCTCACAGATCGGCAACACCGGGATTAATCTAGAAGATGACGAATCGAACCGCGCTTTTTTACGCGGTTTTATTGTGCGTGAACTCAGCCCGTGTGTTTCCAACTGGCGGGCGGAGCAATCGCTGGGTGAGTGGCTGGAAGCGCAGGGGATCATCGGGATCAGCGAGATCGACACCCGCGCCCTGACCCGCCGTCTGCGCGACGTAGGCAGCCTCAAAGGCGTGCTGACCACCGATACTGATCTGTCCGATGCCCAACTGGTCGAACAGGCCCGCACGTGGCCCGGCCTGGATGGGGTGGACATGGTCAAGACGGTGACTTGCACCGATCCCTATCACTGGGAGGAAAGCACCGATACCCCCTGGGTTTTTGGCGAAACAAACGCGTCCGGGCAATTTCGTGTAGTAGCTTATGACTTCGGAATCAAGCGCAATATCCTCCGCCGCCTGACCAGCTACGGTTGTCAGGTGACGGTCGTCCCGGCCACCACGCCCGCTGACGAGGTGCTGGCGATGCAGCCGGACGGCGTTTTCCTGAGCAACGGCCCCGGAGACCCCTCAGTGATCACCTACGGGGTAGAGGCAGCGGAAGCGCTGTTAGGCAAAGTGCCGATCTTCGGGATTTGCCTCGGCCATCAGATATTGGGACAGGCTTTCGGCGGCAAGACCTACCGCCTCAAGTTTGGGCATCACGGTGGCAACCAGCCGGTCAAGTACCTGCCCTCCGGGCGAGTCGAGATCAGTGCCCATAATCACAACTTCGCCGTCGATCCTGACACCCTGCCCGGTGATGTAGAAGTCACCCACCTCAATCTGAACGATGGCTGCTGCGAGGGGATGCGCCATACTAAACTGCCCGCCCTCAGCATCCAATACCATCCTGAAGCGGCTCCCGGCCCTCATGACGCCGATCTCCTGTTTGCCGAATTTATCAAGCTGATGGCAGAAAGGCAGGCCGACCATGCCTAAGCGCACCGATATCGAAACGATCCTGATCATCGGGGCCGGGCCGATTGTGATCGGGCAGGCCGCCGAATTTGACTATTCCGGCACACAGGCCGTTAAAGCCCTCAAATCCGAGGGCTACCGTGTGGTGCTGGTCAACAGCAACCCGGCTACGATTATGACCGACCCCGAACTGGCCGACGTGACCTACATCGAGCCGTTGACCCCGGACATCATCGAGACGATCATCGCGCAGGAAAAACCCGACGCGCTGCTGCCGACCGTCGGCGGTCAGACCGGGCTGAACCTGTCCGTTGAACTGGCCGAAAGCGGCATCCTCGATAAGTACGGTGTCCAGTTGATCGGGGCCAGCCTGGAAGCCATGAAGCTGGCCGAAGATCGCCTGCTTTTCCAGCAGGGGATGGAAGCCGCCGGGCTGAAGTGTCCACGCGGTGGGCTGGCCGGATCGGTCGAAGAGGCCCAGGTCATCGCCGAGCAGATCGGGCGCTTCCCGATCCTGATCCGCCCCTCGTTTACGTTGGGTGGCAGCGGCGGCGGGATCGCCTATGACACCGAAGATTTTGTCCAGAAGGTCGCTTTTGGATTGCAGGAAAGCCCGGTTGATACGGTGCTGGTCGAAGAGAGCGTGATCGGCTGGAAGGAATTCGAATTAGAGGTGATGCGCGACCGGGCCGATAATTTCGTTGTGGTCTGCTCAATCGAGAACATCGACCCGATGGGCGTCCACACCGGCGATTCGATCACCGTTGCCCCGGCCCTGACCCTCACCGACCGCGAATACCAGCGTCTCCGCGACCAGGCCCGCACCGTGATGCACGCCGTCGGCGTAGAGACCGGCGGCTCGAACGTCCAGTTCGCCGTCAACCCGGAAGACGGGCAGGTGCTCGTCATCGAGATGAACCCGCGAGTCAGCCGTTCATCGGCGCTGGCAAGCAAGGCGACCGGTTTCCCCATCGCCAAAATCGCCGCGCTGTTATCGGTCGGTTATACGCTTGATGAGCTTAAGAACGATATCACCCAACAGACCCAGGCGGCCTTCGAACCTTCACTGGATTACGTAGTCGTCAAGATCCCGCGCTGGGCTTTCGAGAAATTCCCCGGTGTTGATCCGACCCTCGGCCCACAGATGAAGTCGGTCGGCGAGGCGATGGCAATTGGCCGGACATTCAAGGAGTCACTGCTGAAGGGCCTCCAATCGCTCGAACTGTACCGCCCTTCTTATCCAACCGTCGATTACGCCGTCTGGGATGGCGATCTTGAGAGCCTCGGCATCCCCACCGACTGCCGTATCTGGGCGGTCTGGGAAGCGCTGCGTGCCGGACACGACCCGGACCAGATCGCTAAGATCACCGGCTATGACCGTTGGTTCACCGCCCAGATTGCCCAGATCGTCGCGGTGGAGCAGGAGATCGTCCAGGCCGGATCGCTGGCCGACCTGTCCGATCACATTCTACGCCGCGCCAAGCGGATGGGTTTTAGCGATGGGCATATTGCCTACTTATTGAGCCTTGATGCCCTCCCGGCCACTCAGGACAACGGCCCCTCCACCGCTGCCATGATGATGGAAGTGCGTGCTCACCGAAAAGGGCGCGGGATTCATTCCACCTATCACGTGGTTGATACCTGCGCGGCGGAGTTCGAGTCGTATACGCCGTACCTGTACAGCTCCTACGAAACCGAGTCAGAAGCGCCGCCCACCGACCGTGAGAAGGTCATTATCCTGGGCAGCGGGCCAAACCGGATCGGTCAGGGGATCGAGTTCGACTATTGCTGTGTCCACGCATCGCTGGCGTTGCAGGAGACCGGGTACGAAGCCGTGATGATCAACTGCAACCCAGAAACGGTCAGCACCGACTACGACACGTCCGACCGCCTGTACTTCTAGCCGGTGATCCTGGAGCGGGTGATCGCCATTGTCGAGCGTGAACAGCCGCTCAAGGGCGTGATCGTCCAGTTCGGTGGGCAGACTCCCCTCAACCTGACCGAGGGCTTTGTTGCGGCAGGCGTCCCGATTTTAGGCACCTCGCCCGAAGCGATCGGGATTGCCGAAGACCGGGGGCGGTTCGGCACTTTGTTGAAGGAACTGGACATCCCCAACCCCAGGTACGGGATTGCTCACTCCTTGACCGAAGCCCACCAGATCGCCAGGGAGGTTGAATACCCGGTCGTCGTCCGGCCCTCGTATGTGCTCGGCGGACGTGCGATGGCGATTGTCTACAGCGAGGAGATGCTTGACCGCTACGTCCAGGCCGCTTTTGATGTCGCGCCGGGGCAGGCCGTCCTGATCGACCATTACCTCGAAGATGCCTACGAGATTGACCTGGATGCGATCTGCGATGGCGAGCGGGTGGTGATCGCCGGGGTGATGCAGCACATTGAGGAGGCCGGAGTTCACAGCGGCGATTCGGCCTGCGTGATCCCGCCCTACAAAATCTCGTATTTCCACCTCAGCCACATCCAGGACTACGCCCGGCGGATCGGCCTGGCGCTTGATGTGCGCGGCCTGATGAACATCCAGTTCGCCGTTAAGGACGATATCGCCTACGTGCTGGAGGTCAATCCCCGTGCCAGCCGCACCATCCCCTATGTGAGCAAGGCGAAGGGCGTTCCTTTCGCCAAGATCGCAGCCCGTGTCGCTGCTGGTGAAAAGCTGGCCGACCTCGGCCTGACCGAAGAACCGCCAGTCGATGGCTTCTTTGTCAAGGAGGCGGTGCTGCCGTTTAAGAAATTCCTGGGGATGGACGCCGTCCTCGGCCCGGAGATGCGCAGTACCGGCGAAGTGATGGGCCATGCCTCGCGCTTTGGACATGCTTTTGCCAAGGCACAAACCGCCGCCGGGGGAGGGCTGCCACAATCAGGAACCGTTTTCCTGAGCGCCAACCACTTCGATCAGAGCGCTGCTTTGAAGCTGGCCCGCGACCTGCACCGGATGGGCTTCCACCTGATGGCGACACGCGGCACGGCAGCATTTTGTGTCCAGGCCGGGTTGTCCGTCGAACCGGTCAGCAAGGTCAGCGAGGGTTCACCCAACGTCGTTGACCTGATCCGCGATGGCAAGATCAACCTGATTATCAACACGCCTTACGGCCCGATCGCTCACAGCGATGGGGCGAGAATCCGGGCGGCGGCGATCCGCTATGGTGTCCCGCTGCTGACTACCCTCAGCGCGGCGCAGGCCGCGGTCGCCGGTATTCAGATGCTCCGCGAGAAGGACCTCAAGGTCAGGAGCCTGCAAAAGCATTACCGCGTCAATTTTAATTAAAGTCAAAACTTTTGTAGGGGCGAGATACTCAAACTTTTGGTTTGCCTCGCCCCTACACGAATCATCAACGGATGCGGTGTGTTTGTGACTTTCCCTGCCTCAATTCCGTGATATGATGGTGGCGGACGCAGGGGAGGCAAAGATGAGCAGGACAACTGGCGACGAGCCATCACTGGGCGGAGCACATCCAACTGACGGTCAACGCATCGAACCCGCGCTTGGCGGCGAGGCGGCGCTCACCCACTTAATCGATTTGCTCCATTCTGAAGAACCGGACATTCGACTTCGTGCGGTTGAACAACTGGAGGCCATCGGCAGCGATCAGGCTGTTGACCTGTTAGAGCAGGCCGCCAACGATCCGAATAACTCGGTGAGAGAGCGGGCCATCCGGGCGCTGGGTAGAATCCCAGACGAGCGGGCAGTCGATATCCTGCTTGATAAATTGCAGACCGAATCACAGAGCCATGTACGTATTCAGGTGATCGAGGCGTTGGGTGAAACCGGCAGTGAACGTGCCGTTGATCCCCTCATCATGAAATTTCAATCTAACGCAGAACAGGCAGAACGTCACTATGCGGCGCTCGCCCTGGGTCAGATCGGTGCACCGCAGGCCGCAGCCGTTCTCGCGCAGGGCTGCTATGATATGTTTCCGGTGCGCCGTGCAGTGGGCCGGGCCATCCGCCAGATCGGTGAGAAGCATGCCGACGTCGTGCAGCCGGTCATTGATCAACTGCTGGATGATTTACTCAGCACCCCGGACACAAAGCAGCGATTCCAGTTAATTGATGTCCTGTCCCACATCCGCCCGGCGAGCGCGGTTCCCCGGCTGATTGATGCAATGGAAGATCCTCAACAGCAGCTTGTTGCGATTCAGACGCTCCGTGTACTTGATGACAAACGGGCTTCTGCGCCGCTGTTGAAACTGTTCGCCTCAACTAAAAATGACACCCTCCGCAGCCAGACTGCGCGGGCATTGGTAGACATCCGGGATGATGAAGCGATCCCCGTCCTGATTGACCTGTTGAAACATGAGGATTGGAAAGTGCGTTGGCTTACTCCCATGATACTCAGTCGGCGTGATGTCAGATCGGCAGTTCCGCACCTGATCCCGCTGCTGGAAGATAGCAGAGCGGAGGTTCGCAAAGAGGCCGCCGACGCCCTGGGTAGACTGTGTCAGGCCGACCAGATTTCCCAGGCCATCGAACCGCTCACCCGTGCCCTGGAGGATCAGGAAGCCAGTGTTAGAAGAGCCGCCTTGCTGGCCTTAGATCGGATCAGGTTGCTTGACATCAAGCGTACCTGGGGCCTTGTGCAAGATGTTGAGGAGGGCCAGACATGACCGATCAACCATCCCTCCCGACCGGTGATGAACCCGCCCTCAGTGGTGCACATCCAGCCGACGACCAACGCCTTGAACCCGCGCTTGGCGGTGAAGCAGCGCTGACTCACATCATCGATTCAATTCACGCCGAAGAATTGGGCATTCGATTCCGCGCCATTGAGCAGCTGGCGGCAGTTGGCAGCGAGCGGGCCATCGACGTATTAGAGCAGGCTGCCAACGATCCGAATGACTCGGTGCGAAGGCGGGCCATCCGGGGGCTGGGCGAAATTCCAGGCGAGCGGGTTGTCGATATCCTGATCGACAGGTTGCAAAATGATCCGGATTCTATGGCTCGCATTCTGGCTATGCGGGCAGTGGGTGAGACCGGCAGCGAACGTGCCGTGGACCCCCTGATCCATCGAATCCAAAATGCCGGAACCCGATGGGAGGCCCGGTTTGCCGCGCTTGCCCTGGGCCAGATCGGTTCACCTCAGGCGATAGAATCGCTGTTCCATGCCCTGGATAGTCACCGGGTGGTGCGCCAGGCAGTTGGGCGGGCGATCTATTTAATCAGGCTGCATTATCCTGACCTGGTTCAACCGTTCATGGACCAACTGATTGAAGATCTATTCGCGCCTCCTGGCTCAAATGAACGGTTCCGGGCGGTTGAAGCCCTGTCTAATATCCGCCCGACCAGTGTAATCCCGCGGCTGCTCGCCATTATGCAAGACCCCGAACAGCCGCTCGATCAGCGAATCGCCGCGATTTCGGGACTCAAGGCGATCCGTGACAGGTGGTCATCTGCCCCCCTGTTAGAGTTTTTCGCCACGACTCAGGACGGTTGTTTGCGTTACCAGGCGGCACGGGCGTTGACGGTCATCCGGGATCGTGAAGCCATCCCGGTGTTGATCAATCTGCTGGAGCATGAAGACTGGCAGGTACGCCGCTTTGCTGCCAGGATATTAGGCCGCCGCGATGTGCGATCGGCGGTTCCACACCTGATCCCGCTGTTGGAGGATAGCAAAGCCCCGATTCGTAAGGAGGCAGCCGACTCCCTGCGCAGGCTCTATCAGGCTGGAAGTATCTCCCAGGCCATCGAGCCGCTCACCCGTGCCCTGACAGATCGGGCTCCCAGTGTCCGAACGGCAGCCTCAAGGGCGTTGAGCCGGATCCGGCGGCGCGATCGGGAACATGCCTGGGCCGTTTTGCAGGCACAGGATATCTCATGACCGATCACCCTTCGTCACTGACCGGCAGCGAACCCCTGCTCGGCGGCGATAAGCAGCAGGAACCCAATCCGGTAGCGTCAGACAACGAGCCTGCGCTGGGACATGATGCGATGATGTCGCATTTTGAACGAGTCCTGAAGTATCCCAGCCCGGCTTTCTGTCAGCAGGCCATCATGGCCGCTTTGCGCATGGGTCAAATTACTACGCCTTATTTGATTGAACTGGTTGAGGACCGGACAATAGATCTTCAGAGCCGACGGCTGGCAGTGTGGGCTGTTGCCCTGAACACCGATCTGCGGGCTCTGCCCATGTTGTCTGATGCTTTGCGCAGCCCTGATGAACGGATAAGGCGCTATGCGATGGAGGGGCTGGCGCGGTTGGGAAATCCTGCCGTGCCGGTTCTGATCGAGGCGCTGCAAGAGGGCGGTGATCCCGCAGAACTGGCGGTTGAGGCCCTTCGCCGGATTGGCCCAATAGCTGTATCAGCCCTGATAAACGCCCTTGATGACCCGGAAGCCCATGTCCGCGGGCGTGCTGCCGACACGCTGGGTCGTATCGGGGCGCTCCAGGCTCTGCCGGGTCTGATCCGGGCATTGGGTGACGAAAACATCCGCGTGCGAGAGAATGCCATCGAGGCCCTGGGACGGCTCAAACAACCCGCTGCCGTTGAGCCCTTGACAGGCTATCTATATGATCCGGCTGAGAGCTTGCGAGTAGCTGCCACCGAAGCACTCAGGCAAATTGGCACAAGGGAAGCGATCAGGGCGCTGACGTGGAGAAGATTCTGTCCACCGTGGACATAAGAGGAGGCAGCCATGACCAGTCAACAATCACCACATACCGGTGATGAGCCATCTCTGGGCGGCGGCGAATACGATCACCTGACCGGGCATGAACCGGCCCTCGGCGGGGAGACGGCCCTGATCCACCTGTTTGATGCACTTGGACGGCGCGATCAAACCGCCCGGCAAAATGCATTGGATGGGTTGGTTCAGGTTGGACATTCGGCGGTCCCATCGCTGGTACGGGCACTGTTGTATCACAAAAAACGGTCGGTGCGGAACGGGGCCGCCCTCGCGCTGGGTCAGATCGGGAGCCAGGACGGGGTAAATGCCCTGATCAGGGCCCTGAAAGATGAGGGAACCAGCGTTCGATGGGGGGCAGCCCAGGCGCTCGGCGATGTGGGGATGCAGTTGGATGATCCGGTCCTCCGGCAAACCATTGCCACCAACCTCGCCCAATGCCGGGAAGACCCCAGCCTGATCGTCCACAGAACCGCCCTGACCGCCCTGGGACAGCTCGGCGAAATAGGTGTCCCCTACCTGATCGAATCTACTACGCACAACAATCAGAGCATACGCCAACATGCGACCGAGGCGCTGGCTGAGACCGGGGAGCCAGCCGTCCCGCTGCTGATTGACGCCTTGCAGCATCCTGATTGGCAGGTTCGCCGCCATGCCGCTGAAGTCCTGCGTCTGATCGACATCGGATCCGGCGGCGATGATCTCCGGGCGGAGATTGTGGAGGCGCTGCTCCCGGTCGTAACCGACGAGGTACGGTCAGTGCGCTGGTTTGCCATCCGGGGTATGCAGCCCTACCTCCACTATTTAAATCACACACATCCTGAACTCTATCAACGGGTGGTCAATCAAATAGAAGATACCCTCCGAAACGACCAGAGTCCCCGCGCTCAAGAAGCCTGCATACGCATCCTGGGGAGTTTGGGATCACCCTCGATCCCGCTGCTGATGGATGTATTGCAGCATTTCCCCGATCTCCTGATCCGGACGGAAGCCGGTCTGCAACTTGGCAGGCTGGGCTGCACGGAAGTGATTCCCCATTTGAAAGTGCTTCTGCTTTCATCTACTGGCCGACCCTATGACATTGTGAACTATAATTTGGTCTCAGCACTGGCACATATCCGCACCCCGGAGGCCGACGCCATCCTCGAAGCCTGGTCAGAACAGCAGAATCAAAACGTGCGTTGGATCATACAACGAGCCAGGGAAACCAATCCGGAGGCCGACGATGAGCGATAAGTCAATTACACCCACCGGTGACGAGC
>JBNKDD010000076.1:0-20818 GCA_050288085.1 Anaerolineae bacterium | reverse complement strand
TTGATGGTCGGGTCAAGCCCGGCGATGCTGCCATCAACCAGCAGGGTTGACGCCATCCCGCGCAGCCGCCAGCCATAATAACCGGTCTGGAGCATCTTGCCTGCCCAATCCAGTTGACGGTACAGGCCGTAGATTTCACCTGGGCGCTTGGAATAATTTAAGGGGAATGAGATGGCATGTTCGGTGACCGTCGGTTGGCTGATCCAACCATTCTCGTATTCGAGCAGGGCCAAAAACAGCTTCGGGTTGATGCCCTGTTCCATCGCAGCTCGTTCGACCAGTTCCGCGCCGGTCCATGTCATGCCATTCAATTCTTCGGTGTAACTACCCAGATAGCTGTTACGGTCCTCCAGGTATTCGGCTACGCTGAAATCGCCAACCGTCGGCCCCCAGACCAGCTCACAGTCCGGAATAATTTTGAAGCTCGGCCCGAAGGAAGTCACCGCGCCGGGGATTAAGAGTGTCTGCCCGACTTCCAGCACGTTTTCGTTGGGAAGGCCATTCGCCGCTACCAAGGCTTCGACCGATACGCCAAAGGATGTGGCGATCAACCCCAGTGTATCCCCGCCCTGGACAACGTAGGTTTGCTCCTCCGTGAGATCAATAACGACTGGGCGTGTCGGATTGGGGGTCGGGATGAAGGTGGGAGTGGGTATAACACCCGGCTGGGAAACGATAGTCGGGTTAGGGATCGCTTCGACGTTGCTGCTCCCGCCCTCAGAGACCATTGAATCAGATGGTGTGGCGGTGACCAATACAACGTAGCTTCCATTTCTTATACAAGCGGTCAGTATCAGGGTAAAAAAGGCAATCAATAGCCAGTGTTTAAACCGGGAGATCATCAGTCATCCTATGGGGTCAGTGCCGCAGTCATGATAGGGAGCGATAAGTCATAACGCCAGTTAATGCGGCGGTGCCCGCCATTAAATTCTTCGTAAGTGTGGGGGACGCTGTGTTCGTCGAGAATCTGGTGAAGCAGCCGCGCGCCCAGGAACAAACTATATTCATCCCAACTGCCGCATTCAAAGTACAGCAGGTTGAGGCTTTTCAATGCCTCAAGGTGATCGTGATCGGCAGCAATTCTGACCGGGTCACAGGCTTGCCAGCGTTCCCACACGTCTTCCCGAATCACGCCAGTATGCAGATCGAAGGGGAAGTCGAATCCCTGGGGATTAGCGGGGTTGGGCGAGTAAAAAGCGCTCATCGCAATGGTACCCAGTGTTTTAAACCAATCACCTTTCTTGTCACGCGAGGTGTGAAACTGCTCGACAAAATCGGCAGGGCTCTCAAAATCGGCAAGGGTGCGGATCGTCGCCGGGAAGTCATCCCGGTAGGTGTATTCAAAGAACATGTCCCCGGAATGGCTGGCCGCTGCTCCAAATAGATCGGGATGACGCATAGAAAGCATTATCGCACCATAGCCGCCGCTGCTGTGACCCATCACGCCGCGATGATCACGATCCGGCAGCGTGCGGAGTTCGCTATCAAGGAGAGGGATCAGTTCTTCGGTCAGGTAGTCTTCATAAGCGCCAACCGCCGTCGAGTTCATATACTGGTTGCCGCCATAGCGGGTGAAACAGTCGGGGAAAGCCAGGATCGCCGGTTGGGCCTGACCATCATGCACCAGCCGATCCATCCGCTGGATGATGTTCTCATCGAAGGGATCAAGGTTAAACTGCCGTTCACCCCAGCTTCCGTAGGAGGCCAGCACCCAGATCACCGGGTAGCGGCGGTCTGACTCGGATTCATAGCCGGGAGGAAGATAAGCCAGCAGGGGCCGCTCATGTGGATCGCCCAGGGGATTACCGGCGAGTATTTGAGATGAATGATTCAGTGTGACGATTTGATCTCTTAACGTTTTCATATTTTTGCACCCCTATGCGCGGATTTTAGCCTTTCTGCGACCGGGACACAAATAAGGCAGGCTGAGCCTGCCTATAAGTCAGAATACAGTAATTCTCGTACTAAGTTTCGATCACTTCCGGTTGGGTGAACAGGAAGTGATCATGATAATAGTGAACCCACAAGACGCTGAGAATGGCAATATAGTAAGAACGGTCAAGTGAGTAGTCAAAGCTGCCGGTGACTTGCAGCAGGATCAGGAAGATCACTCCGGCAAGTGCTATATTACCGAGAGTCGCAGCAATGTGGAGCAGGTAGAATTTGCGATTGGTTCCCTCTTTGGAGATTTGTTGGATCATGGGCGTATGATCCAGGTCGCCGCGCTTCTCTCGCACGTTGTTGAGCATCCAGGTCAGCATCAGGTATTGCAGCGAGTGCCAGACGTTCATGCCCTGGAAAGCAGTATCCAGATTGCCCAGTGCCGGAACAAAGAATGAGGCTGTCACGGTCAGGGCGATGAATAGAGTCTTTGGCCCGTGCAGCGCGCCTTGACGCCACTCGATAATGGTCTTGCCGATCCAGACGGCCAACGCAACGCCGAACAGACTCCCTGCGAAAATCCACATCCAGGGGCCAAGTCCCAGGCCAAAGAAACCGAGCACCTGCCCGACTACATCGCTCAGGTTATTGAGGCCGATAGCAAAGTCGTTGATAGACATTTTCCAGGCGGCTAGCGGATAGAGGGCGGTCAGGATGACGGCGTAATCTGACAGGCGTGAGAATTTCGTCAGGCTGGTTTTTTGCTTATGATTGTATAACTCGGTGATGTAAATAATCTGGTGCAACACATGGATAGATGCCCAGAAGAAAAAGATCGTCAATAATAATTGCAGTGATGATAAGGCCAGGACGATAACGATCACCGGGATGATTAGCGATGACCACAGAAATGCCGGGTATTTCTTCTGGAAATCTTTGTCCAGGGCGGTGCGAGTAAAAGTGGCGTACATATGCGGTCCGCCGATCAGCAGTGCCACCGTCCCGTTGACGATGTTCCGGCTGAGATCGTCTACAGTGGTGCCGAGTGTGCTGGCAAGTGGCCCCAACAGGGTTTCAAGCTGTGTCAGACCCAGATAGGTCAGGTAGGGGGTCACCACCAGGACAACGCTCATGGTGATGAACGTCAGGTCCCAATCCCGGCTGCGCAGCCATGCACGGTTGACCCCGGCCCCTGCCCGCAATGCAGGCGTTGATACACTCATAAACGTCCTCCTCAATAACGACGGGTAAAGTAAATATGGAAAATAAACGTCTATTATATCTTTAATAATACTTTCCGCTCCTGACCGCGTCAAATATGCGGTGAGGGAAAAAAGGGCTATCATAGAGAGAATACCAGACGAAGAGAGAGATTATGATCGCATCGGTGCAGGGTAGTTTGCAGAGTATTCGTGACCAGTCGATTGTGGTGCTGGTCGGTGGGGTGGGCCTTGAGATATTTGTACCAACCGGCGTTTTTAACACGCTGGATGGCATCGGGCAGCAGGTTGAATTATTGACCCACCTGGTGGTGCGTGAGGATTCATTGACATTATATGGCTTTATGACGGAAGAAAGCCGCCGGATTTTTGAGCTACTGATCGGCGTTTCAGGCATTGGGCCGCGCCTGGGAATCGCCGTGCTGAGTTCCCTATCGCCTGAAATGCTGGCGAACGCTATCCAGAACGATGAACCGGAAATACTTGCCAGAGTGCCGGGAATCGGCAAGAAAACAGCTCAGAAAATCGCCCTGGAGCTGAAGGGGAAACTGCTGCCAGTCGATCTACCACCGGGCCTGGCGGCGGTCTCCGATATTGATACAGAAGTGCTGTCTGCACTGGCTGAGCTGGGTTACAGCATCGTCGAGGCACAGGCAGCCATTCAATCTATTCCGCGGGATACGCCCCACGATGTTGAAGAACGGCTGCGGATCGCACTGTCTTATTTCGCGAGGTGAGGGATGGATTTACAGCCGCCGCCTGCCGATCAGGTTAACGGTTATCTGGTCACGTTGGAGGGCACTCCTCGAACGGCACTGATGTTCGGACCGTCGGTGGATGGGTTACCGGGAGAGCTACTTCAACAAGGCGAGATGACGATCAAGTATGGGTTTGTGTTTCTCTATGAGCCGGATGATACGCTGATCGTCCAGTTTGCGATGGATGATTTTCGACGCCAATATCATGGGGCTGCCGCCATCGATTTCGCGCTCAAGAAGGGGGATGCCTTCCCACGAGGTGATATCTTCGGGCATCGAACTTCGAATGGGGAATATTTCGAGGCATTTATCCGCGAGGTCGACCTGGCAAGTGGATTGCAAGCCTATGTGTTCGCCCAGGTTGATGAGCATATTCCCATTGCACAGGTTAATCTGGCGGTGTGGATCGACGAGGATGTGATGGGCGTGATCAACCTACCACCGGATGATCCCCGTTCACCGAATCTGCTATGCCGTACTGTCCCATGCCTGTGTGTGAATCCGGCTTCGCTGTCTCAAATGCCACATTTGTTGGATAATATCCTTCCGGGTTAATTAAGAAAAGGGCCCTATTTATTACAGATAGGTCGGCGCTTAACAAATAATTTACAAATGCATAGTAACCCGGCAATGTTTTTGACTTATGATGGACATCAAGTAAAGGTTAAAAACAAGACATCATTGAGGGATCCCCCTCATGATAGGAGTAACCACTATGCATCACAGACCAATGAGGCGACCGCCACCACGGCGACCCCGGCATCCCATGCACGGGCCACCATTACCCCCAATTCACAGGAGACGCCCACCCCACCCCGCGATGCCTGCAACGGATGCCGCTCAGAAAGAGTTAGCCCGCGCCAATCACCTGTTGGATGCCGGGCATCCGGTTGAGGCAGGTGATGTTTTCGTGCGCATCTCGCGGTTGGGTGAGCAATATCATCGACCGATTCAAGCCGCGAATCTGGCAGCACGGGCGGCTCATGCCTATTTACTCGGCGAGGCAATTGATCGAGCTACTGCACAGGCGAGGCAAGCCATCCGGCTAAAATTACAGGCGGGTGATTTACACGGTGCGGTTCGGACGGCTCAACGCCTTATCGAAGAGATGGAGAGGCGCGGCTACCACATCGAAGCGCAGGAATTCCACACGGAACTTGAAACTCGCCTGGGGTTATCACTGGCGAAAAATCAGGCAATTGAAGAAGTCCAAAAGGCTGATTTACCTGCTCAATGCCCGGCCTGCCTGGGACCAGTCCGGTCGGATGAGGTAGAGTGGATAGATAATAAGAGCGCCCGGTGTTCCTTTTGTGGATCGATACTTAAAGCAGGGTAAGCCAGTTCATTGACTCCCGACACATCACGAACGAATTGCTAAAAGTGAGCCGCGGCGAAGTTCACTAGCGGGTCATGCATACAAGAAAAAAACACGCCTTGACGATCACTGCCAACAACGTCTAAACTTGTCTTAGATGATCTGGGTTCAAAAATGGGTGAGGCATGTCTCGCCCTTACAAGATGGTTCGGATCCGCACAGAATGGATACCATCAGGGAGTCATGTATGCGCAAGGGAATCCTGGCAGGATTGCTAATAGTAATGGCCCTACCGTTGACCAGCGTGTTGGCAACAACCGATCCGGCATGGAAGGGTGAGTACTTCTCGAACAAGAATCTATCCGGCGACCCAGTCTTTGTGCGGGATGATGCGTTTTTAAACATGAACTGGGGAGAACACGCGCCCGATTCCAGCGTCCCTGCGGATAATTTTTCCGTGCGCTGGACACGGAAGGTTGACTTCGAAAGCCGGGTATATATCTTTGCTGCGCGAGCTGATGATGGTTTCAAGATCTACGTGGATGGCAATCTAGTGCTGAATAGATGGTCTTCACAGAATAATACGTGGAGCACCACCGAAGTTATGATGACTCAGGGCGAGCATATCGTCGTGGTCGAATACTACGAAGAAGAAAACGATGCAGAAATTGAAGCCGGATACTGGCCGAAAGAACAGAATATCACCAATACCCCCAATCCAAACAGCACGATCCCAACTTCAACCCCAGCCCCAACCCATACACCGACGGCAACCCCGACGATCACACCGACATCGCCCTTTATTGTTGGAACACCGGGGGCAGCAGCAGATGAATCGTCTGCACCGCCATCGTTTGAGAATGGGGTGATTGTCCAGGAGATGGATGCAAAATTCTTCTCGTGGGATGGCTTTCCCGGTCCGGCTATGTGGACAGGCGGGCAGGATGGCAGATTCGGGTACGTTAAGAATCGGGAATCCAAGCCGACTTTCGAAGCGCGGTGGAACTTCATTAGCCAGCAAGGTGGCTATTACGATGTATACATATTTATACCGGCCAGTGGGCGAGCAACCACCAACGCCGAATACAGTATGGTATCCGGGCGGGGGGTGGTTGGTCCGTTCATAATCGATCAATCGGCACACAGCAGTGAATGGGTATCACTGGGTACATCATACTTTGCCCCTGGCGAGGTACAATATATTCAATTAGACAATGAAACCGGCGAAGATAATGCATCCCGCGAGGTTTTATTCGACTCGGCTTTGTTTGTATTCAGGCCATAGTATTCCGGTTTGGCATAGGAATTCTCGACCTGTATAATTTATCAAACGATTATCGTTAGAATTTAGCACGACCTGTCGTGCTTTTTCTTTGGAGGTGGCATCATGACGCCAGAGCAGATACAGAACGCATTAGAGAAAATCCTGCTGACCGTTGAAAAGCCAGGGCGGTATGTTGGCGGAGAATATAATGCCATTCGCAAGGATTGGGATTCGGCCAGGGTCAAAGTTGCGCTGTGCTTCCCTGATATTTACGAGATCGGGATGCCGAATCTTGGCCTGGCAATTTTCTATGATCTATTGAATCAACGAGCGGATATGCTGGCCGAACGAGTCTATCTGCCCTGGGCGGATATGGAAGCGGCCATGAAGCAGGAAGGGATTCCGCTCTACTCGTTGGAAAGCAAACACCCGGTTAGCAAGTTCGATCTGCTGGCGATCAGTGTGCCGTATGAGCAGCTTTACACGAACGTCTTGCAAACGCTGCATCTGGCCGGGCTGCCCCTTCAATCTACCGAGCGTGATGAGTCGATGCCGTTGGTGATCGCAGGGGGGCATGCGTGTTACAACCCGGAACCGATTGCCGAGTTTATCGATCTGTTTGTGATCGGTGAAGGGGAAGAAGCGATTATGGAGATCGCGGCAATACTGGGCGATCTCAAAGCTGCGGGAAAATCACGGGAGGAGCAGCTCGCAGCGCTGGCTCAACTTGATGGCGTTTATGTACCACGTTTCTATACGGTCGATTATCACGATGATGGAACGGTGGCAGCGTTCAAAACCACTCACGCTTCGGCACAGCTTCCGGTCTTGAAGCGGATTGTGCCGGTGCTGCCACCACCCCTGACACGATTCCTGGTGCCGAATATTGATACCGTCCATAACCGCGTGCCCGTCGAGATTATGCGAGGCTGCACACGTGGCTGCCGGTTCTGCCACGCGGGTATGGTCACACGCCCGGTACGGGAGCGATCGGTAGAAGACATTATCAACACCATAGAACAGGCACTTGCCAGCACCGGCTACGAGGAAGTTGCACTGCTGTCATTGTCATCGAGTGACTACACGAATGCGGTTGACCTGGTTAAGGCGGTGGGGGAGCGGTTCGCCGGGAAGCATCTGAATATCAGCCTGCCAAGCCTGCGGATCGAGACTTCCAGTGCCGAGCTGATGGAGGCCCTCAAGGATAATAAACGGGGCGGATTCACCTTTGCGCCAGAAGCAGCAACGGAAAAAATGCGGACGATCATCAACAAGTTTGTCACAGACGAGCAAGTGCTGGAAACGGCCTACGAAGTTTACCAGCGCGGCTGGCGCACTATCAAGCTGTATTTCATGATCGGCCACCCATCCGAAACGTTGGAAGATGTCCAGGCGATTGCCGATCTATCAAAGGCAGTACTATACGAAGGCCGCAAGATACACGGCAAAAAGGCGAATGTCAATGTGGGGGTGAGCACCTTTATCCCGAAGCCGCATACGCCGTTCCAATGGGTGGTGATGGATACCCTGGAGCAAATCGAAGCCAAGCAGAATCTACTCAAATCACAGGTCAGGGGACCGGGGTTGAAATTGCGCTGGAATCGACCCGAAGAAACCATGCTGGAAGGACTGCTCAGCCGCGGCGACCGGCGGTTAGGGGCAGTGATTCAACGAGCGTGGGAACTCGGCAGTAAGTTTGATGCCTGGCAAGAACATCACCGGCCTGAAGCCTGGGCACAGGCGCTAGAAGAACATGGTCTGAACTTCGCCTTTTACACGCATCGCCAGCGCGAACTGGATGAGGTATTCCCCTGGGACCATATCGATGCGGCGGTTAATAAGAAGTTCTTACGCCAGGATTACCTGATGAGCACCCAGGGAGAGACTCGCATCGACTGCCGCGATCAATGCTTTGCATGTGGCATCTTGCCCAAGTTCACAGAAACCCGGAAGCAAACTCCCGCCGATGCCTGGAAATGCCCGCCGGTTATTCCGAGAGAACGGAGAGGGAAAAGCCAGGGCGATCTGGAGATCATTCCGCTGACACCGGCTTAGTAGGGGTGCAGCCCCTCAAAAAGTGAGATTTGTGATTGTGGTTTATAATTAGGTAGATTGAGCCGATGGGAACATCAACTTAGCCATGGGGGGCGAGGCTCAACAGGTCCAACGCCCCTGGGCAATATCTCTACACAAGGAGAGACCACATGGGCGACATGGACGCACTCGACCATTTCGATCTTGATACACTGGTGTCAACATTAATCGATATTGAACTGACCAAAGATGTACATCGTAAAGCTATGTCGGTGCTGCTCAAATGCGATCCCGCCGAGCGGAATCCCTACCTGTGCAGAGTAATGAAAGCCATATCGAGTCGGCCAGAGGTCTATGACCAGGAATCCATGATGGCGATGGTCGATATCCTGGCAACCGACCCCGATCCAGAAGCTACCGAAATTATGCTTGAGTGCCTGCCGGTTGTGGCTGAATCGTCTCTGAGTAAAAACTCCCTTTCGCCAGAGTTCCGAACGTATTTCTATGAAGCATTGGCGACCCGGCAGCGCGAGGATGACCTCGACGTGTGGGGGGAGGTATTACCAATGTTGGGGGCAAAAACCCTGGTAGCCCTGGTGATCGATTCACAGGCCAAGCCGTTGGATATCATTGAACCACCAACGCTGCTCACCCGACTTGATGAACCTGAACGGACAAAAGGACTGCTCTCGGCCATCCTGGGATTGGTCCGTAGAGGCGGATCCCCCGAACAACTTAAGCCGCTTGTCCAAGCGCTTAAAGCCAGCCACGATCAAGATCAGATGAACAATGGTCTTGCCGCATTAGAGAAAAATTGGGAGATGGCTAATAAATCAAAGCGGGAACAGCAGGTCAAGGTCTTAGAGGCGCTGCTGCGTACGCTTGACAACCGGCCACGCACAGCTCCCGAAAAGCTGATGGGCAAACGTCCCTGGGCTTCGTAATCGAATCATATTATGAATCTACCCCGTCATCGCTATCGCCTAACATTTAGCAAGCAAGGTCCGCTGCGTTATATCTCACACCTTGACCTGGCCCGCGTGTGGGAACGCATGCTGCGCCGAGTTGAGGCTCCCTTGATGTATTCACAGGGATTTAATCCCCGTCCCAAGATTCAATTGGCGGCGGCCCTTCCCCTGGGATACGAGAGCACCTGTGAGATAACGGATATCTGGCTGGAGGGAGAATCGACACCTGAGCCTGACCTGCTCATGGAAAAATTAAATGGGGCTGCACCGGAAGGTTTGACGGTACAGTCTGTAGAGATCGTCGAGTTGAAGGAAGCGGCGCTCCAGGCCGTCACAGAAGCAGGGGTATATCGTATCACGATGACGGGAGAAGAAGACCAAGATCAAGATAAAGATACCGACTCCATCATCGCCCGGTTGGAAGAACTTTTGAGTCAGAAAGAAATCTGGCGGGAACAACGCAGTAAGCGCGGCACCAAACAAGTGAATATCCGCCCCATGATTTATGAGATCAGCGTCATAGATGCCCAACCCTTAAGCCTCCAGATGAAGCTATCCCTCTCACAAGATAAGGGAACCCTCCGACCGGATCACGTCCTGGAAAAGCTGGGAATTGATCCACTATCTGTGCAGGTTAAACGCATCGCGATTACGTTCTGAACCAACTAGTTCTATACGAAATACCGATTCTAATTTGGTATAACACCTCGCCGCACAGTATAATTTAGGGGAGTGGGGAAACCCCTTCCGAACATTACCCTTCCTTTATATCTTCAAGCAGGAGCGTGTGCCTGATGAGAACAGCCGATGAACTCGAAGTAGCACTTGACTACTTCAACGATCTCGTCCATCAAAACCCACAGGATGCGACTGCACTAACCAATCTTGCCTGGATTTATGAGCGTTCAGGGGCTTACCACCAGGCTGTCGCTCACTTCCAGCAAGCATTAGCAATCGACCAAGACAATATCGATACCAATTACGGCCTGGGGTTAGCTTTGATGGGCAGCAACCAACCGGATCAAGCCATAGAAGCATTCAATCGGGCAGCAGAACTCGCCCAGAACAGCAACGATCATGCCCTGCTTGTGACGGTAATGAGGCAGGTTGAAGCCCATTCTAACCGTATTCAACCATCATAGCGAGCCTACGACATGAATAAACGAGAGAGATTAGAAGCTACAATTCAAGGTGAGCCGGTTGACCGTGTAGCCGTAGCCTTGTGGAGACATTGGCCCGGAGATGATCAGCGTGCCGATGACCTGGCAGCAGCACATATCGCCTTTCAGAACGAATATGATTGGGATTTTGTCAAAGTTTCACCATCCAGCAGCTTTTGCCTGCGTGATTGGGGGATTGAAGACCTGTGGGTGGGGAACATTGAAGGAACACGCGATTACATCAAGCGCGTGGTTTCTCAACCAGAAGATTGGCTGGCGCTCAAGGTGCTCAACCCAACCGAAGGTGAGATGGCTCGCCAATTAGACTGCCTGGAGATTCTCCAGAAAGAATTTAAAAACGAGGTCCCTTTTATCCAGACGATATTCAGCCCATTGGCCCAGGCCAAGAATCTGGCAAGCCGGAAAAAACTACTGCTCCACATGCGTCAAAATGCCGGACAGGTTCACTATGCCCTACAAACCATAGCCGACACGACAGTGCGGTTTATTCAGGAAGCCAAAGCGCGCGGCATAGCAGGGATTTATTACGCCGTCCAGCTTGCCGATTACATGACCATGAGCGAGTCAGAGTACCAGGTGTTTGGTAAACCTTATGATCTCCAGGTGCTATCGGCTGCCAGCGAACTATGGTTTAACATCCTGCATTTACACGGGCCGAACACCATGTTCGATTTATTAAGCAACTACCCGGTTCAGGTGGTGAACTGGCACGATAGGGAATCAACGCCAGACCTCGCGACCGGTCTTAAATCGATCAAAGGGGCAGCGAGCGGCGGGGTGAGTCGGGATGCGCTCCATGAGGACGACCCGGAACTGGCACTTGAGCAAGCACAAGACGCCTTTGCCGCTACCGGTGGACTACGCTGGATATTGGGTGCCGGGTGTGTCACGATGACAACCACCCCGATCGGCAATATCCGCAAACTGCGCGACCTAGCGGATGAACTCAAGCCGGAATAAAAAAACACACCCAACAAGAAAGGGTGCAAATCTAAAGCACCCCAGAATTCCAACAAAATTAAACCATTCAAAGGGCGAGGATCAACACCCCGCCCTTTTTTCTTACTCTTATGTTTATTGAGGGCTTGTATCTTCAATGCCATTGAGGTTGTAACGCTGGATATTCCCTGCTTCGGTGTTGACTACAAACAGGTGACCCTGGTTATCTGTAACTACCGACGCAGCCTGCCCCACCGTAGCGAAGTCACCAAAGCTGTACAGGTAGTTCCCCTGCGAATCGAAGACAATCACCCGGAAGCCCTCTGGATCGGTGACATAGACGTTACCATTGGCACCAACATCCAGATAGGGGCGTTCGTTGGTCTGGGCAAACCAGGCATCGATAAACCAGTTCCGTAGATACAGCCCCTGTGTATCGAACACCTCCACACGCTGATTCCAGGTATCAGCTACGTAGAGTGTATCATCAGCGGAGATGACCAGCCCCGATGGTTCATCTAACTGACCATCGAGTCCACCACCGCTGCCAATCTGGCGCAGGAAATTGCCTTCGGAATCATAGACCTGAATGCGCTTGTTGCCGGTATCCGAAACATAGACCTGCCCATCTGAATCGACAGCAATGCCTCGCGGTCCCCATAGAGCCATCGGATCGCTTAACAAGCCGGGGCCTTCGTAGCCCCATCCAGCCACCGGGTTACCACCCTGGTCAAGGACAACCACACGATGATTCCAGGTATCGGCCACGTAGATCATCCCCTCCGAATCAACGGCCACGTCCCAGGGTTCGTTTAGCACGCCGGGAGCAGGCGCATAGCCCTGTACGCCAAAGGCACGGAGGAAATTCCCTTCCAGGTCGAAGATTGCAATCCGGTGGTTATTAGTGTCAGCAACGTAGAGCAACCCATCCGGGCCGAGTGTCATGCCGTGTGGCCGGTCTAACCCGGCATTCGCACCAAAGATCAAATCCGGGGATAAATCGCGCATTCCCTCAGCATAGGGATCGATAGCCTCCGCGATCTCGCTGGCGGCCACGCCATAATCCCACACCTGTGCGAATACGTCCTTACGGATATACAGGCGCATCCGTTCGGCGACAGGCCACTGGCTGATCTCGAATTCACGGCCAACGGCTTCACCATAAGTCACATAATCCCGACGGTAGAAGATATCCCAGATTCCACGCTGAAGGGCATCATCTCGCAAGAAATTAACGAAGTCTTCCCCATCCAGGCCGAAGTAATCCTGCATCGGCCACCACATGCGGATATATTCAAACTGGTAGTAACGGTCACCAAGTAACGGTTCGACCTTGACCCAGTTATCCGGCCCGGCGAGCACGACCGGCGCATCACCTATCAGGCCGCGGGATGGCTGCTCCCCATAAAAGATAGCATTATAGTAATCACGGAAATACCAGGAAAAAGGCCAGGACACCCGATTATCATAGGCAACCCGCAAACCATAACCATCGGTGGTTTTTAGCGAGATTTCCTCGATCTGGTCAAGTACATCTTTGACGGCACCTGCCGAGTGAGCGTAAACCAGGAATTCGGTAGCATCATCATAATTGACAAATGCTGCCAACCAGGCCGTGCGGGCCGTAAGAAAAGTCAACCAGCCAATAACAAAGAGGGTGGCTAAACCGACAAACTGCCCTAAACCAAGATCGCGGCCAAAGACCACTATCCCAACAATCACCCCGATCAACACGACAATGGCAAGCAGCCAGGCTCCATTAGCGGAGAGTTCAGTAATGGTATCGTCGTTTTTAAGCCCCTGCTGATAATCAACCGGGATGATACTGTTGCAGGGAAGCCGGATCAGGCGGACAAGGGTTTCGCCAACCGTCAGGGGCGGGATTGTTTCGGTCTCAACACCGGTCATCGGATCGACGCTCATGTACGTTTTGGCCTCCGGCGGGCGGATGACGGTACATAATGGCGCGGTTGCCCGCAGGAAAGCAACAGCCAGAACCGGGATCAACAGCAGCAGCACCCAGGCGTTGTTTTTTCGCAATTTAGACCATTCGATCGTTTCGATCAGGAGGCCGACGAGCCACCCACCCAGTAAGATCATGGGCGTGGTGAGGTGGGTGGTCAACCAGGGCATCTTCTCCCCGGCGACACTGTAGGCGATAAAGTTCATTACTACCCAGTAGCCGAGGAAAGCCATCACCGGGAAGTTGACCGGTGCATCCAGGTCAAGGTAAGCACGGGGCTGGACAGCCGCATCCGACTCATCAGCAGATGCGGGGGGCTGATCCGGTCTATTCAACCGGTTACGAATCCCCATGACTACGCCAAAAATTCCGGCGGCGATAGTCAGGAGTGCCGGGAGAAATTCATAGATGGGAACCTGGACAACCAGGTAGTAGTACCAGGGCTGGCCGCCACGTTCAACTTCCTGTTGGGCCAACCAGTAACCCAACGAGCCGATGATCCCCGTCCCAACACCGTCTCCATTGGTAAACATGGTGGTGAAGAAAAGTAAGAAGACCAGCCAAAAAAGTCCGCCAATTGCCCACCAACGGCTTTTACCAAATGCCTGCACCCAATCCAGGAAATCGGGCGGGACTTCGACCATTGGGTCTTCCTCGTCATCTTCTTCAGGTAGAGCGAACCGGTCGGGGACAAGACGTGATTTGGGTGGGCGAATACCCCACAGCCCGCCGATGATAATACTGGCAAATAACATCGGCAGTGTGAACCACATACTCCGCATCACGCCCTCAGCCGATTCGTCTACCGGGTCGAAGCCCGCAGCGGCGATCAGGAAGGGGGTGAGCATGGGTAGGATCAATGTACCCATGACCATCATCACGTCGAGTTCCGGGAATTTGCGCAGGTTGCGCCACTGGCCGATCAGCACCGACAGAAACAGAGCGGCTATAGCCAGGCCAGAAATCCCACCTACAATATATAACACGAGGTCCTGAGCCAGGAACATTGCCCAACCCGGAATCCCAGGCTCAATAAGTGATTCAACCGGCTCAACAGCGGGCGGAGGAGATGTCAGGTCGGTTTCGAGCGGCGGTTCAGGCATCAGGCCGCGGGCGTAAAAAACGCTACCGAGAGCGATCACACCCAGCAGTGTAGCGATCAGTGCAACGCCAAAAATAGCAAACCAGGCTCGATCCTCCCAGCGGGCATCAAGCAGGCGAAGCACAAAATAGATCGTCAGGAAACTGCCAAATATAGCAATGTAAATAAAAGACACTTCCTTCGAGGCGTAAAGAACCACCATAGCCGCAGACAGCCAGATCAGGTATTTGTTCTCGCGTTTTTCAACGTAACGCCAGATGACCAAAGCCATCACGAGGGCCGCCAGGATTGCAGGCAGGTCGTGGCGAATATAGCGCGAGTAGTAGAGGATCATGGGCGAGATCAGGAACATCACCGAGGCAGCCAATGCTCCAAATTTACCCAGCCATTTACGCATCAGGAAGGGGATCATCACCACGACAATACCGACTAAAGCCGGATAGATGCGGGCGGTGAAGTCGTTATCGCCAAAGAGTTGATAACACAGCGCGACCATGTGAAAGAGCAGCGGGCCGTGCATCAATGGGGTGTGGGCAAATCCCTCGCCGGTGTACAAGTACCAGGAGAACTTGGTATGCAAGCTCTCATCGTGGGACATTACCCGGTCACCCAAATCCCAGAATCGGGTCAAAACGGCCAGTACCAGGAGGATAATATAGGCCAGTTTCTCGCCATCCACATAGAGCAGTTTTGTTAAGTGCTGCTCAAGATTCCGAACAGGCTGAGCCGGGACCGGCGCAGGAGCCGGGGACAAAGTGTCTTCATGCATCGTCATAACGATAATCCCTCAGTCATATATGGATAATCAATTCTCAGGGTGATGGCGGGGCGGATGGAACCGGCATCGGGGTGACGCTGGGAACCGGTGTTACTACCATCATATGATGATCGGCAGCCTGGGCGATCACCTGAGCACCTGATGACGTTGTGGTAGATTCAGAAATAATAAGTTGCTGGGGTTCCAAAGTCGTATCAAGCACCGGTGAGAAGGATGAATCCGGCGTGGCTGCGGCCATATCCAGATTAAGCCCGGTCACAACGAACACCAGGACGAGTGCCAGACTGAGTAAAACCGGCAGCACATTCGGCAGCGATGGGCGGTTAAGGGCTGCCGCCGGAGTCAGGTCAATGGACAGCCACCAGCGCTGGATATCCGCTTCACGGGGGAAAGGATTCTGGCCCAAAGTCAAGCGAAGATCAGCGGCGATCTGTTGGTGTTGAGCCAATTCTTCCCGACAGGCCGGACAAACCGCCGTGTGAAGATTCACTTTGGCAGCCTGCCGAGGTGTAACCTGTCCGGCTACATAAGCAACCAGTAAATGATCAACGTGTTTAGTCATAACCAAACACCCCCTCAGGCAATGCATCACGATGTTCTAAGAGAATACGATATAGAGCCTCGTGAGCCAGACGGACACGTGACTCCGCCGTCTTCTGCGGGCAGTTCAATACCTCGGCGATCTCGCGGTAGGTCAGGCCGTCAAAATAACGCAAGACGGCTGCTTCACGAAGCTTAGGTGATATCTGTCCCAATGCTTTCTGAACGATTTCCCGGACGCTATGTTGTTCAACCAGCGTTTCGGGAAGCGGCTCACGCCCCGGAAGCTGCTCCATGACATCAGATAGATTGACCTGTGGCAGCCATTTACGGCGGCGCTTGTTGCGGCAGCGGCTCATGGTGATGGTATATAACCAGGTTCGAAAACTACCGCGTGCCGGATCATAGTTCGCCAGATTCTGAAAAGCATAGGTAAAACTATCCTGGACGACCTCTTCTGCATCCTGTTCGTGGAGCAAAACACCATAGGCCAGACGGTAGGTCGCACGCACAAAATGGCGATAGATCGCCGCGCAGGCGACCTGATCGCCTACCTTAGCGGCGGCAATCAGTTCTAGCAGATCGTCATCAAGGGATGGCTTCATTCTCTCTCCAGAAGTGAGGAGCATCCTGTCTATTGTTCTCATCCTGCTTGTGCAGTTGGGCCATTTGACAAAGACCATTTATCTGGCCCAACTTATTATACACACCCGGCAATAAGTATCCCTCAGTGATCTGGCGGATTCCTCAAATTCGGTCTAAAAGCAAAGGGCGGGTTGACCCCGCCCACTGTGCTGCTTACTGTATGATAGAAGATCAGGCACTCTCAAATGAGGCCATCAATTCATCAGTCACATTGAGGTTCGAATAGACGGTTTGCGTATCTTCCAAATCCTCAATGGTTTCGATGAGATTCATCACCTTTGTTGCCGAATCGGGCTCTAACTCGATTTCGTTCGTAGGTACCCAGTCTAACCGGGCATCATCTATCGTCATGCCCGCACTGCGCAAGGCTTCCTCAACTGCCTGAAGTTCCTCACGGGGGGTGTAGACTTCGATCAATTCCTCACCGTGGGTTACATCATCAGCACCAGCTTCAGCGGCAACCATGAACACTTCATCATAGTCGGCCTGCTCAGCCATCACAGAGATATACCCCTTCTGCTCGAACTGCCAGCCGACCGATCCCGGCTCGGCCATGCTACCGCCAGCCTTGTTCAGCACGGCTTTGAGTTCTGATAAAGACCGGTTACGGTTATCGGTGACTACCTCGACTAACAGGGCAATCCCGTTGGGAGCATAAGCCTCATAGGTGATCTCTTCGATCTGTGCGCCGTCTTTATCCTCACCCGTGCCGCGCTTGATAGCCCGATCGATATTTTCTTTCGGCATGTTGGCGGCTTTGGCACGATCAACCGCCAGGCGGAGTGCGAAGTTAGCATTAATGTCACCACCCTGGCGGGCAGCAATGGTGATCTCACGACCCAGGCGGGTAAAGATTTTCCCCCGCTTGGCGTCATTGGCGGATTTTTTGCGTTTAATGGTTGACCATTTACTATGACCAGACATACTCTCTGCTCTCATCAGAAATATTGCATCATCTAGATGCACGGAATTATATATCCCGATTATAACATGAATATTGGACTTAGCTCCCGCGTGCTCTCCGCAAGGTTCTGATAGCGACCCTCAAACCTGATCCGACTGCGGCCCCAGGGTTAGTGAGTGCGTTGACGACCAGCTCGGCAACTTCCGGCGCAATGTCCTCCAGGATAGACAACCACTTATCGATTTTATCAACATCCGGGTCGTCTACGTCCTGTTTGGCAAGTTCTTTGATGGCAATGTCAGCCTCTTCTTTGCTCTCCTGCGACATGTCCATTGCGGCGACCTGCTGCCGCATCTGGTCGAAGATGGGACTATCGGTAATATTTATGTTCTTGCCAATCGCGACATTGGAACTGCCGGTAATATCGCCAACGGTAATCTTATCGCCGCCAACTTTGTCACCACTGACAACCTGATTCCCACCGACAAAATCGCCGCCAACGTGATATTCGGTGATGTCCCCTTCGGCTGCTTTGATCTCGCCTCCGACATTGCCACCCACGCTGATATTAATGCCGCCGCTCTTTTTCTTTTTCCCCTCCGACATGTCTTCATCCTCCTGTCCGAAGTCGAACAAATGCCCGTCCGACGAGCGCATAAACAAAACTGATGTACCCCATTCCATATTGCTGCCCGATCCGTAGATCAGCTTACGGGCCTCGCACAAAGCAGCATCGACCGGATAACCGTCCGACAGCGCTGTGTAGAATTCGCGGGCCAGCAAAAGAGCGGCATGGTCGGTGATCCTAAATTGGTTGGCGAGGGCCGCCGGGATACCTTGCTGGATCAGGCGGCGGGCCATCCCGGAGTAGGGATCAGCCCCGGTCTGACCGGACACCTGTGCGCCCTCACAGGCATTCAATACAACCAATCGCAGCGATTTATGATCGTGGAGGATGGTTCCCAGCAAATCACCGTTGACCGGCCTGGCTTTACCGATCTCGTCTTCGAGCAATAATACGCCATCCTGCGATTGGGTATCGAATTCACCGTGGCCGATAAAGTGGAGGATATGATAGGGAGCCTGACGCAACTGCCGCTGTAAAGTAGAAAGCTGCGCATCTTCCAACCGCTCGATGATCACCGGGAGTGGCTCGACGGCTTTCCGGATTATGGCCCATTCCTGCTCTACATCAAGCGGTTGAGCATCCTCAGGCGAGGAGATCATTACCAGGATGCGGAGTGGAGGTTCGACGGCCAAAGCCTCAACCGGCTCAGAGAGTTCGACATAACGAACAATGGGAGTTTCGGTCGAGAGGGCGAAGAACTGGTTGCGATCCTTGTTATACAGATATTCCCAGGGCATTTCGGCCAAACGGGGTGTATCACCCAGCCGGAGTTGCAGACGCAGCCCGGCATCCTGATCCTTTGCTTCGTCGAGGCTGCGGCGTAGTGAGATTTCGATCTCATCTTGAAAAACTGCCTCATAGAGTTTTTCGCCAAAATCGCGCACAACCGAGAGATCGGCCTCGCCCTGCCGGACTTGCGTTAAGAATTCTTCCAATTCGATGAGCGAGAAAGGCAGCTTGAAGTTAATAGATGCCTGGCCTACCGGCGAATCGATCACACGGGCACGATAGTTGTCATCGTCTGATGTCAACAATAATCCATAATTGAGATATTTATTGGGCGGCATATGCATATGTGCCTCCTGCACTATCAGCTTGCAGCGAAACTAAACAGCAAATTAAATCTGGCAACCTGTAAGGAGAAACGCAGGCCACCCGGCGGGACTTTCTCCCGTGAAAAGACCTGAGACGTTAACTCGATCTCATCCAGCAAGCGACCATTGTGCGTCAATTCGATCATGATGCTCTGCGGACCAACTTCCTCCGGTTCGAGCAAGAACCAACGCTGCGCGGTTTCGCCATCAGGCCGGACGGTCAAGGATTTCTTATCAGCGCCTTTGATCTTGAACCCGGTGGTGGTGACACTCACCTCGATTTCGACCGGCTTCAGTTCACCAGTTTCATGATCAACCGGCATTTCGATCCCGACCTTATCGGTTGATTCAGATCTTTGCTTCTTGTCTTTCTTCTCCTCTTCAAAAGGAGAAGGCGCTTCAGGGAGCATAACGGCAACGTACAGCTTTTCCTCTTTGCCGATCTGCACCTGTTCGGGATAAGCGGCTTCAAAACGTCGATACTGCGTTTTTGTCTTCTCTTCAGGGGCAGCGTTGTAAACGTTGGTAATATTGACATCATCGCCTGCCACGATTACCTTTCCATTAACATCGCCATCCACCGAAACGCTGATCTCGTCATCACCGACACCGAAGCCATCTAATGGTTCCTCCTCCGCTTCATCGGCAAGCTCCGGTTCTGGCTCCATCGGAGGGGCCGGAGGAGGTGGCGATGCCGGTATAGCTGCGGCAGGTCGCGGTGGCGGAGCCGGTTCTTGGGGGGCAGGCGTCCTCATTGCAGTCTGAATCTCTCCAATCCCCGCCATATCGCCAAGTGAAGGTCTACTAAAATCGTCTGCGCCACTGCGCATCCCGCCGACACTAACGATACCCAGCACTGCATCCCAGAGAGAATCGATCCCTTCTCGCACAACAACAACCAGTTTAGCATCGCTCTCGTAGGCGAGATTGCGGGCCAGGTCAAGGTCAAAATCCGGTGATACGACCTCAATTGAGATCAGAGGGTCGCCGACTTCAATCAGCGGTTTATCAAACAAAGCCGCGCCCTCCGCCTCAATCCGCTTACGGAACTGGTTGAAGCGGGCAGCCAGAAAGGAGCCATCAGCCAGAGCGACTAACAGCACCCACCATTCCTGCCCTTCGGAATCAGTCTTTAAGGCAAGCAGAGCCTCACGCAGTGTCGCCTCACCGGGAACCAGGATATATCGGTTGATAGGCTGATCCAATACCTCATGGGTAATAGTTACCATTGCACTTATCCTCTCAGTATCAATCAAAAGCAGTTTATCATAAGCTGCTTCCAAGCAAAAATGATCAGCAAGCCACAACTAGAATTTTACGAGTAGGACAGGCTCAACCCAGCACAACAAACACCGATCAGCATGGTTGCCGCGCGTATATTAAGCATGGTATACTTCCGCCCGCGCGGGGCATTCGCCCCGTTCTTGATTGAGGGTGCTCACCATGAAATTGAAACGCTGGCAAACCTTATTGATCGGGCTGGTAATTAGTGCGGCGGCGCTGTACCTGGCACTGCGGCAGGCCGATTGGTCAGAAATCCTGAAGGCTTTCAAAACAGCTCGCTACATCTACCTGGTACCGGCGATACTGATCAATACTCTTTT
>JBNKDD010000075.1:0-21106 GCA_050288085.1 Anaerolineae bacterium | reverse complement strand
TTGATGCTGGCAAGGCGGCGGCTGTCCGGACTGAATGCCAGGCCATCTATGCCAAAACGGGTGGTTTCGACTGCGGCAAAACGCCTGACTATCTGTTCAGAATCAACATCCCATAACTCAATGGCATTGCCTATGTGTTCCCCGGCTGCAATCCACCGGCCATCCGGCGACCAATCAAGATGGGCATAGAAGGCATGGTGTTGCAGCAAACAGGGTGTGCGCTCACCGGTCAGGATATCAAATGAGATGTACTGGCCGTTTATCTGCCTGACCAACACCTGGCTGTCAGAAGCTAACCAACTGATAAACTCATCATCGGTTTGCTGGATAAGCTCACCTGTATCAATGTTCCAGAAATAGATGGGTGATGAGTACGGATTAATTGATGTCGGGCTGACATTTAGTATTGAACCAACAATGGCAATTCTTACCCCGTATTCATCAAATTCGTCAGGGGGGATAAAAGATCGCTTTAATTGCCCGGTCGTCACATCATACAGGAGAAGCTTTCGCTGATCGCTGCTAAGCGTTGCAAGCAGGCTGCTCTCATCATTCCAGGTGTGATCGTCTATAGAGATGTCGGGTATAACGTGCAGCGGTTCCATGCTCTCCAGCGACCAGACGGATATCATCTCATCGTCTGCATCACCTCCCTGCACCAATGCCAGTTTACCATTGGGTGAAACACTTTCTAACTGGTAATTATATGTTTCGGGCAGGCCATAATCGCCTATCTGGTAAACGGACATGGTTGGCTCTAGTGAATCAGGAACGAGAAAGTGCTCATTGTCCGGCCAGGCCATAATATTCCTGGGCAGTTTTGGGAGATGGTAGACTATCTCTTCAGTTTCCACGTTCCAGATCATGATACCCCCGTCACCATGATTGGCAATAGACGCCAGCTTATCTTGTTCAGGTGACCAGGCCAGCAAAGTCGCGTTTTGAAGCTGCCCCTTTAACCGGTTTTCGACCTCCCCGGTCTCAGCCCGGACAATCAATATCTCTCTCGTAAATAGCGCCACTGCCAGGTATTGACAATCTTGTGACCATGCCATCGTTTGCACCTGTCTGATTCCCTCAGCATCAGGTTCGATTTCAAACCGGGCAACCAGATCAAGTGTGTGTGCATTGTAAATGTAACCATTTATCGTGCTTGCAATCGCCAGATAGTGACGATCTGGCGATAGTCTAGATTGTCTGATCGGTCCCAATCCTAAAAAACGAATATTTTGGGTCTCTGGAACTTCCGAGAGATCGAACGTCGGGGCTTGAGTGGGCGTAGGAACGCTAATGGTCGGTGTTGGCGTTTGAGGCTCCGGTGGTGATGTTGCAATAGTCGCAAATTCCGTTGGCTGAAAGGGAAAACTGCCGGTCCTCCAGATGAATGCCGCCAGAACGCTGCAACATATCATCCCAAAGAGGATCAGTGCTCCGGCTCCTATACCCAACCACAGCTTCTTCTGCTCATCCACTATTTAGCCTCCCAGATTATTACATCGCCATCATCTGACCCGGAAGCCAACGCCCCATCCGATGACCAGCTTACAGCAGACACGTGCCCGCTGTGCATCTCAAATGTTTGCTGCACCACCCCGGTAGAGACATCCCACACCTTGACACTGCCATCCCATGATCCGGATGCCAATCCGTATTCTGACCAATCCACCACTGAGACAATATCCGTATGCCCGAACAGACGCTTACTTACCGATCGGTCCGCAGTATCCCAGATAATGATTTCTCCGGCTGCCGCAATGGCCAGGAATTCACCCGTCGGTGACCAGGCAAAGTCGCGGAAATCCCCAACCGGATCGTCAATTACGTAGAGAGCGTTGCCGGTCTGGGCGTCAAAAATGGTGATGAAGCCCCTGTCGAATTCGAGCATTACATAGAACTTCCCGTCAGGAGAATGGGTTTTGGGTGGTATGGAATATTCGGCAGGTGTTGAGATCATCCCTTGATCCCATTGGAAGGTTCCGTAGGCGGTTCCGGCGATCAAAGCCGTCTCTTCCCAACCCAGTGATCCGACTGCTGGTGTACCGGCTATCATGCGGATCGGTTTACCCTGTTCGATATCCCACGCCACAATATGATCTACCTCGGAGATCTGGGTGACAGTGTAAAAGACCTGCCCATCCCATTGATTCATTTGGAAGGGGAAGGGATACCAGATATCAGCGGGGATATCGTGGATGAGTTCTCCGGTGCTCACTTCCCAAACAGCAACATGGTCTTCCCTGTCCCCGATAGAATACCAACCCAGCAGATAGTCGTTATTTTGACTGAATATCTTTCCCATCACTGCCTGGCTTCGAGGTTGAGGAAGCTCAATGGTTGAAATTTGCTCGTCAGTTTGCGTATTGGCAATCTCGTAGGTTTCAACATCAGACTCGCCCTCAAATGGTCGGACCCGGAGAAGGCCATCCTGTGACCATGTCCAGACACCATACATACCACTATAAAGAAATTGGGGAAACCCATATTTACCAAAAACGATATGATCGGCGATACTTTTTTCTTCGTGGTAGATCTCTTCCCCGCTTGTCATGTCCCAGACCACAATATCTGACCGGTATTCATAGCCACCCTGGCTTGAAACCAGTAACCGGCTGTCGGGACTGAAAACCAGCCGGTGAGAATACTCCGTGTAACCCGGCAGTTCCCAGACCAGTTTCCCTGTCTCTACCTCCCAGACCAGCGTTTCTTGAAGATAGCCTTTGGCCGCAATCAACCGCCCATCCGGTGACCAGACGGCCTCAACGGTGGCGTAATCTTTCATGTTGAACTGCCGGATTGACTGGCCGGTTGACGAGTCAATTAACATGATGGTGCCACTTGAGTCAGTCAATGCCAGTTTTGTCCCATCAGCATTGAAAGACAGGCAGCATGGAGTATCCGGTGTATCGACGAACCAGATTAACTCAAAGGTGGTGGCGTCAAACATGAACAGGCCAACACCGCTGACTGCCGCCAGCCTGGTTTTGTCAGGAGATAACTCAATACCTGTGAAGTTACCCGTGCCAAACCTATCAATCATTTCATCTGTGGTTGGTAGTTCGATAGGGACGGGATCCGGCCATTCAATTTCTGCTGCCGGTATCTGTGAATGCTTCGCTTGGCTCCCGTTCGTTCCCCATACTTGAGAGCCAAAGCCTAAACCTAATATCAATAGACCTGATACAAGTAGGACACGTTTCATTGTAATGCTCTCAGCCAATAGTGGTTGTTGTTCGACACCATGATAGCGAATTTATCAAAATATGCGAACGATGAAAGGCTGTCCACATGAATCGGAAGCATCCCGCCCGGTCTTCGAGACCGGGCTTTTTCGACCATGCGCCTGCCGCTTCGCGGCACCGCAACGTGCGTTGCTGGCGCAGGTAGCAAGATAGGGCGGAAGGCTGCTCCACGCCACCACTGCCTGACTGGTCAGCACTACAGGGTGGCACCGTTGAGCAGATCAGCGGCTGCGAGTTGCCATACAGCCCTCAAATATCAGGCTGTGAGTGTGGCACCAAAGAGATCTCAAGCATTGGAAATTTGGACTAGCGGCGGCAACTGAACGGAGAGTTACGATCCAGCACCGGAAGGGCCAGGGCTTGCCCATCTGGAACGCCTCTTTTATTAGCCAATCACGGTTGTGGCATCTGTGATTTTATCCCTTGATAAGGTCGAGATACCCACAGTCGACATGTCAGCGGAACAGTCTACACAAAAGCTCCTCAGGGGGGCTGTTCTCACCGACTGTAATTCGTTGCCTGAAACGCGTCCTTGCGGCTGCTTTGCGCAGCCGCAAACCGACCTTAAAATGTATTCACATTTTAGGGAGCAAGATATAAGCGGTGTTGGGACACCGCACATCCTCCTGAACTTTCAGCGGATACTTGTGTTGTCTTCGCCATTTCCATATTGCCACACCTGAAATTCCCCTGAAAAATCAGGACTTGATGATGTCGTGACGTTTTCCGACTTAAAGCATCGAGCAGATTGATAATGCAACTGAGCATGGATGATGGGGTCAGGACTGCGGGGCAAAATCGGTGATAGGCTTAATGGTCACACTAACAGCCCTGGCAGCTTTTTCCTGCTTTGAGTCTACTGTTATTAATGGATAACCCAGATGGGAAGCCATCGCAATGTAGACAGAGTCATACATGGGTAGTTCGTGATCGAGACCAACCCGCAGGGCATTTGAGAAAAGCTCGCTGACAGGTGTTACTTGAAGAGGTAGAACAACCAGGTCACGGATCAGCCGAAGTGCCTGATCCTCCGGCAGCCCGCTGAAACGAACCTGTTTCCACAGCACATTAGCACACTCCAGCAGGCAGAATTCTGGCACCCAGAGTTCATCTGTAGAGTCGGTCAAACCGGCAAAAAGCACCTTAACATGACCGGAATACGCGTCTATGATCAGACGCTGGATAACAACACTTGCGTCTACTACATAAGCTGTCACCGATCGCGATCCTCTCGGAGAAGTTGAAGGGTGCTCGGTGATCCGGCAGGTGGTGTCCACATGTTGCGATCAATTGAATCGAGCACTTCATGGGTTGTTCTGGAATCCTGTGGGCGAGGCCAGGTTTTCAAGTGCTCGTTGATCATATCTCTAATGACTTCACGAAGTTCATGCATCGTCAAGTCAGCTACTCGTTCTGCGGCCATACCTGATTCTCTCCTACCAACAATCTAATGCTTACCTGATTTTACCCTACTTTTTCGATGAGTTGCTGTAGGGTCTGGATCGCGGTGCGTGTCTGAGTGATATGGTCTATCAAGGCAGCTCGACCGATCAGCACCCGTAACAGCAGTAATGCCACCATCATGAACATTTCCATTACACTGAGGGCCATCACAACGCTTGCGATGAGCTGCCATTGGCCCAGATCAATGATCCACTGAATCAGCAGCGTTACTCCACCCACTAAAAACAAGAGAGACACTGCAAAAGCCATGCGACGCTGTGCGTTGAAGTCTGTGGCTTCATTCTCAACTCGCCGGTCATATTCATTGAGTGCATGCAGGGCAAAGGCATAATGAACCTGCTGCGGTCGTCCATACTCAAACTGTTCAACCAGAGCCGCTAATGTTGCTCTGTCTGACTGCCCTGACCGGGCAGGTTTGCTTACCACAACCTTCTGAACAGCCTCATCTTGAGCTATACGTTGGGCCGGTCTAAAGTAGTCCAGCACTGCCCGCTCCAGTTCAGGTATTAAATCTCGTGACCATTTAGCGACTGTCGAGTCGTCAAAGGTGGAGCCAATGCCTGGTTTTCGATCCTTAAAACGCTGGATGAATGTCTCCAAGGTTGCCTTCTGAAATGGCTCTAAAGCCGGTGCTTCTATTTCAGAACCATGAAAAAACGCATCACGCAGCACTGCCCGGCGAGCAACTGTGGAACCAAACAGCAAAATAGCTGCCACCTCTGGTCGATTTTCCATAACAGATAGAACCAGCTGCACCATATTTGGAGCAGAACCACTTGTATAAATCGCAGCTACATAGCGCAGTACAAACGCGACATATCTACACCGGTCAGTTACAGTGTGTAGCTCCCGCTTGCTGAAATAGTCCAGCAGGAAATCAACCAGCCAGTCTCGCCACTCGGCTGCGAAACGAGTCTCGATCTCGGCTGTCCCCTCCAATGTTTCATTAAACAACCGCCTGATATCCTCATCATCCAGGCTGGTGAAGTATGCATGAAACCCTCTCGTTGGCATGAATGCTTTTGCTCCCGTCACAGGAAATTTGCAGGAAAAACAGAGGAAATCAAATTTCCTGTAAATTTCGTCTCTTTTTCCTATGAGAACACCCGGTCTACAGGTATGCTGATTGTATATCGAATGTATTGATTGCGATAGGTATACAAGAGGAGGTGAAATGCAAGGAACAACCGAGAAGATCACTTTAAAAGAAGTACAAAGAGTTTTAGATGCAGCAGGACTCATAGACGAAGTCCTTTCTCCCGAAGAGCGCCTGGCTGTCAGAAAGCACATTGAAGTACAGCGTGATACCAACTCTACCAATCAATATGTATCGTTATCAATCCTTGACGGAGGAACACCAAACAACAGATGATTAAGAGAACGCAATTTGAGAGGGGGACCACACATGGCAAAGAAGCAACCCAAACAACCTAAGCCAGGCATTATTCTCTATCTTCGCGTAAGCAGTGACGACCGTCAAAACCCTGAAAACTCATTCGAATATCAACGCCAGCGCATCATGGATGCGATTGAACACGGAGACAATGAACTCCCTATCCTAAATGAATACACCGATATTCTTACAGGGACACACAGCAGGCGGCCTGCTTACCAGCACATGCTGAAGGATGCCCGAAAAGGGATGTTTTCACATATCGCTGTTTACAGCATCGACCGTATTGGTCGGAGTTCGGACGAGATCCTCGCAACTGTCCGCGAAATGATCGAGTTGGGCATCGAAATCATTGTCTCTGACTCACCCAACATGGAGCTTACCACTCCAAGTGGAGCTTTGTTTCTGGGCATACGTGCGGTAATCGCCCAGTTTGAAGTTGAGATGATGAGCCAGCGCGTGCATGACACCAAGCGATCTATTCTCTTATCTGGAGGCTGGCCTTCGCCAGTCCCGGATGGATATGTCCGGAAGTGGGAGTGAGGCTCATGCCGCGAAAACGAAGCTACCTGGTACAGGACCCGGAACGTGTTGAAGTGCTGCGATATGCATGGGATCTTCTGCTTACCGGAGACTACTCTATCAAGCAAATATGTCACGAGCTTCATAAACGAGGCTATACCAGACGTTCAGGAAAACCCTGGGTAAAGGTCGACCCAGAATCTGGGAAGAAAGACTATGGCAGCGGAGTAAGCCATCTTCATCACACATTTCACATGCCATTTTATGCTGGTTGGATAGTATCCGAGCGATATGGCATAAAACGCGGTGAAATCAGGGGTAACTGGGAACCTATCGTCACAGACGAGGAGTTTGACAAAGGTCTTGAAATCCTGCGACATCATGACCAGCACAAATCCCGCATTCAGAAGCATGTTTACTTGTGCACGGGTATTTTGTACATGGAATACGGAGATTAGCATGGGTAAACGCTTAACTAAAATGCACGGAACAACCCCGACCGGTCGCTCACGCAGTTATAGTTATTATGCAACGATGCAAAAGGTCGATGGACGCAAGATTCGTGTCGCGGTTGAGGAAGTTGATGAGCAGATTTCGAGCTTACTGGAGAGGCTGCATGTCTCTTCAGAAGCTCTGCCCCAGATGAAGGAATTGTATCGCCAACACATCGCTGCATTGCAAGGTCCGACTGTTCAAGAGCGAGTTTCTGAACTGGAAGATCGGATTGAACGGCTCAAAGAAGAAGAAGCCGCACTTGCCCGATTGTATGCCAGAGGCAAACTGACCGATGAGAATTATGATTCTCTTCATCACGAATGGCAGAGTAAGGTGTTCGAGACACAACGGGAAATTGGTCGTCTTGAATCAGACACGAGGGAAACAATCAATGACCTCGATCATGCTTTGTTCCTGCTTACGCTTGCACCAATGATATTTGATCGCCTTGAGATCAGAAGTGAACTACCACCACCAGAGGTGGTGGCTTCCGAAAAACCTTAAGCGATGCTCTCGCCATCAAAGATACCGGTAGTCGAGAAACTTTCGCTGCTAAACAACGCTCATTGTGGGCGACGAAAATGAATGTACCGGTAGAACCATTTGATTGGACCCCCACCAGAGGTGGGGGCTTTATAAACTGAGTAAACGCAGACTGTTGCAAATTCTTTTCAGGCGTATTATCATCGACACACAGGGGAAGATCACCAGAGTAGAACTCAATCCGCCGTTTGAGTACCTGGCTACCCTTCCTCACAGCCCAAATGGGTGTGAAAAACCAGCCGAAAATGGGGCTGGTTCGAAGCAATTATATTCTACGCAGCTCCTATTGAACCACTTCTGGTTGAAGATGGTTCTTTTTTGTTCAAGATTCCTGAATTATCCCCGCTTGTGAGGCGAGCCGCAGGCAAAAGAAGTGGTATATGGTGAGAGGCATAACGTACCCGCTATGCCCCTGTAGCATCTGTGCAATCAATCAGAAGACCCGAAAGAAGCAACTGCTTCATCCAGATCATCAAAGATAGCTATATAGTTCTTGAACCCGACCTGCTCTAACGACCGGGCCACTCGCGGCTGGACATTGACCAACTTGAAATGCTCACGATAGCCGCCCTCGCGTGACCGGTCAATATCGGCCATCGCATCCCAACCTTCTTCCGGATCGGGCAGTTCTTCATTTTGAAGCAGCTTAATGATAGTCTGCATGGCAACCAGTCCGGCGCTGCTCATGTATTCCGTACCGACCATATTGAGCAGGATGTCACGTGCCCCGGCATGGTAGGCGGCTTTCGCCTCGTCGATCAACTGTTGGTAGTTCGAACCATCAATGTTGCCGGTAGTTCGTAGAACCGTTACCGGCACACGGCCTTTGATCTCTGTTGTTTTAATTTCCATAGAAAGTATCCTCCTGAATTTTATTCCTGAAGATACTTTACCAACCTCAGTTCGTTTCCTCCACCCGGCAGGGAAAAATGGGCAATCTCATCAACCGATTGGCGGATCAGGTGGATACCCATGCCACCTAATGCCCGTTCAATGACCGGGATCGATAGATCGGGGGCCGGAACGGTAGTCGGATCAAACACCGGGGCCTGATCCCGGAGCGAGATGATCAGCGCGTCACCCTCATTCTGAACAGCCAGTTCAACGCTGCCCGGTCCTTTCTGATAACCATGCACGATGATATTGGTCATGGCTTCATCTACGGCCAGCATCAAGCCATCAACCAGTGCCCGGTCAGAAATACCCCGGACCTCACACTGATCCCTGACAAACTGGCGGGCTGCCGCCAAGTTATTGAGATGTGCTTCCAATTCTACATATGTAGATTCGCTCATCGGGCCACCTCTTAGCCCAAGTATACGCACAATCTCCGCGGCGAAAAAGTCCTAAAGCTCCGGCTGGCGGATATGCCATTCGGTGCTTTGTTCGTAGGCATGAGCCGCCTTGAGAATCTGCGACTCGCCGAAAGCCGGGCCGAGCAGTTGAAGTCCTACCGGCAGCCCATCCCCATCAAATCCACACGGCACCGAAACGCCACAAATCCCGGACAGGTTGATCGCCAGGGAGAAAACGTCAGACAGGTACATTTGCAGCGGGTCGTCCATCCGTTCCCCGATCCGGAAGGCCGTGGTCGGCGATACCGGGCAGGCGATCACATCAACCTCACCAAACGCCTGATCAAAGTCCTGCTTGATCAGGGTTCGCACTTTCTGCGCCTTGAGATAGTAGGCATCGTAGTAGCCTGCCGACAGGGCATAAGTCCCCAGCATGATCCGCCGCTTGACTTCCGCCCCAAACTTATCGCCGCGAGTTTGCCGGTAATCTTCCCACATATCACCGGTCTGGCTGCGTGGGCCATAACGCACCCCATCGAATCGCGCCAGGTTCGCGGAACACTCCGCCGTCGCGATCAGGTAATAAACCGGCAGCGCATATTTAGTATGCGGCAGACTGATCTCTACAGCTTGTGCGCCCAGCGCTTCAAGCTGCGCGATAGCCTCTTTCACTTTTTGCTCAACGGCGTCCTGCATCCCCTCACCAATGAAATATTCCCTGGGGACACCAACCTTCAGCCCTTTCAGGTCGGTGGATAGATCATTCTGGTAGGCCGGAACCGGTGAGTCCAGCGAGGTAGAATCGCGCAGATCATGCCCGGCAATCGCTTCTAATAGAACGGTCACATCGGCAACGGTGCGGGCAAACGCCCCCACCTGATCAAGTGAGGAACCATAGGCGATCAGCCCATAGCGTGACACACGCCCGTAGCTTGGTTTTAAGCCCACTACCCCACATAAGGATGCAGGCTGCCGGACACTGCCACCCGTATCCGTGCCAAGTGCACCGGGGCACATCTGCGCAGCAACTGCCGCCGCACTCCCGCCACTTGATCCACCCGGAACCCGGTCTAAATCCCAGGGGTTATGGGTGGTGTGGTAGCCGGAGTTCTCGGTAGATGACCCCATCGCGAACTCATCCATATTGGTTTTACCCAGCATCACAGCCCCGCGTGCTTCCAACTTTTCGACAGCGGTGGCACTAAACGGAGGACGATAGCCTTCGAGGATCTTCGAGCCGCAAGTTGTCTGGACGCCCTGGGTCGCGAGTACATCTTTATAGGCCAATGGCATGCCCAACAGCGGATCGTCTTCACCATTAGCGCGGCGCTGATCAGCCTGAGCCGCCTGTTCTAATGCCTGTTCCGCTGTGACAGTCAAAAACGCCCGCACCCGGTTATCAACCTGTTCAATCCGATCCAGGTGGGCCTGGGTCAATTCAACCGAGGTAAGGTCGCCTTCTTTGAGTCGCGTGTGTGCTTCTTGAATGGTCAGATTTGTTAAGTCAGTCACCGCTTTTTCCTATTCCAGAATGACCTCAACCTCAAACATACCTTCGTCTTGCTTGCTGGCGTTTGCCAGCAGTTCTTCTCGCGGTATGCTGGGGCGGGTAACATCATCTCGCAGCACCGTATCAACCGGCAGAACGGTGTAGGTCGGCGCGACATTCTCCGTATCAACGGCTTGCAGCATTTCGACATAGTCGAGAATGTCAGATAGCTGCTCACTCATCAGTGCTTTTTCTTCATCGGTCAGGGCAAGCTTGGCAAGCTCTGCAATATGTTGGACTTCTTCCAAACTAAGAGCCATGATGCATCCTTTTTGGTGGTTCAAAATGTGGCGAGGGGGATTATAGCATGTGGCCTATTGAGCCGCACCCATGTCAGAAAAAAGCCCTGTTTGGTGCGAACTAAAGTTCGACTTTCACAGGCAATAAAACTCGATTCGAGGTAAAATATAAGGGTGATGATTTCCAAAGATTTTGAAACTCCGGACCCTCCTGTAGGCGTTATAGAATCCTTGACGCAGGGCTTCGAATTGACAGCCGGGCATCTGCTCCTGCTGCTCCTGCCGATCCTGTTTGACCTGATGCTGTGGGTGGGGCCGCGTATATCATACCAGCCGCTGATTGAACTCACCCGGCAGTCCCTTATTGAAACATGGAAACTGGCCGGTGAAGTACGGGATTTGACAAGCACCGAACAGGAACTTGAAGACTACGTTTCTGAATCGCTGATAACTTTGCAGGAAGAGGAATCCAATCAATACTTCCCCATGATCTTTTTGCCCAGCGTGATAGCCGGACGCAGTGCTGAACCCCTACCGTTCAGCTATACACCACAGCTCTGGGAGATCAGGACTCCATTGGCATGGCTTGGCTTGCAAGCCCTGGCAATGGTGATAGGGATGAGCATATTCAGCATCTATGCATTTGTGATTGCTGGCGAAGTTAAAGAGCAGCATATTAACCTGGGGAAAATAGTCAAAAAATTACCGCTGGTTATTTTTCAACTGCTCCTTTTTGTAGTGATTGCCACAATCCTGCTAATGATTATTTTTATGCCATTCCTGGTATTGGCAGTCGGTCTATCCGTCATATGGACTAAATTATTCGATATTACCATCATGGGTGGGTTGGCGGTGATGCTGTGGGTAAGCCTGTTTGGCTCCTTCACCATCCACGCCATGTTGATGAATGGACGTAACGTACTGCTGGCAATTTGGGACAGCGTGCGGGTTGTCCAATGGAATGTCTCGGCCACCATGCTGCTTTTCATGTTGGTGGTACTGGTCAATTCCGCGCTGCAATTCCTCTGGCAATTAACCGATCCAGGATCGTGGATTGTCGTGTTGGGGATAATCAGCAATGCGTTTATCAGCACCGGCCTGATTGTAGCCACCTTTGTGTTTTTCAAAGATCGCTATCGCTACTGGCAGGAGATGCGTGAGGCGCTGCTCGCCGAGCTAAAGCGTCGCCAGACCGAGAACAAATCTTAGTTCTCTATCCCAGGATATCCCAATTCTACAGAGCTGGTTTTTACCCTGGCTTATTGCGAGGTTTCTAGATAGGTTTTGATTTGATATGGAAGGAAAAAAGATGCCAAAGGATGACTCTAATAATCATAACTACAGCGAAGATGCAATTATCCATCTGGGTGACATAGAGGCTATTCGCCAGCGTCCCGGCATGTACGTGGGTGGATCCGACCTCAATGCGCTGCATCACCTGATCTACGAGGTAGTTGATAACTCCATAGACGAAGCGCTGGCTGGTGTCTGCACCGATATTGAGATTGCTCTCAAAAGTGACGGTAGTGTAACGGTAACCGATAATGGACGTGGTATTCCGGTTGGTATTCACCCGAAAGAAGGCGTATCAACCCTCCAATTGGTGCTGACGGTCTTGCATGCTGGCGGTAAATTTGGCGGGGATGGCAGCGCTTATAAAGTCTCCGGTGGTTTGCATGGTGTCGGTCTGACCGCCGTCAACGCCCTGTCTTCTGATCTGATCGCCACGGTCTACCGTGATGGGAAAATATGGCAGCAGCGTTATCAACAGGGTATGCCAGTCGACCCGGTTGAGGAAGTCGGCACATCATCCGACCATGGTACCCAGATTCAATTCTGGCCTGATCCAGCAATCTTCCCGGATACAGAATTCAGCGCCGAGCGGCTGATTCAGCGTTTCCGCGAGATGGCCTTTGTCACCCGCGGCGTGATGATCCACTTCCGAGATGAACGCATCGAGCCATTCCCGAAAGAGATGACATTTTACTTTGAGGGCGGAATTGGCTCATTTGTCCGCTACCTGAATCGCAACCGCACCCCCCTGCATGACGTAGTCTTTTCCGGTCGTACCTTTGAAGTGGAAGGGGTTGGAGATATCGAGATTGAAGTGGCAATCCAGTTCGCCGACTTCTACAGCGATTCGGTGCTTTCCTTCGCAAACACCATCAACACCCCCGATGGCGGCTCCCACCTCGAAGGGCTGCGGGCAGCTCTGACCCGTGTTATCAATCACTATGCCCGCAAAGATGGCATTCTGAAGGACAACGACCAGAACTTCACCGGGGATGATACCCGCGAGGGCCTGACGGCTATTGTCAGCGTCAAGCATCCTAACCCTCAGTTTGAGAGCCAGACCAAGGTCAAGCTGATGAACTCCGAGGTTAAGGGATTGGTGCAGTCATTGGTCAATGAGGCTTTCGGTGAATTCCTGCAAACCGACTCGCGTGGAGCCAGGGCGATCTACAACAAGGCGCTGATATCCTCACGGGCGCGGCTGGCCTCTAAGCGGGCACGTGACCTGATCCGCAGCAGCCCGCTGCAAAGCACAACCCTACCGGGTAAGCTGGCCGACTGTTCCTCCACCGAGCCAATGTCATCAGAACTATACATCGTCGAGGGTGACAGCGCAGGTGGCAGCGCCAAGCAAGGCCGAGACCGCCACTTCCAGGCGATCCTCCCCCTGCGCGGTAAAATCTTGAATACCGAGCGTGCCCGGCTGGATAAAGTCCTCGACAACAAGGAAATCCAGGCGTTGATCTCAGCGCTGGGCGTAGGCATCGGCGATGATTTCGATCTCGATCGGCTTCGTTATGGGCGGATCATCATCATGACCGACGCCGACGTAGACGGGGCGCATATCCGCACCCTGCTGCTGACCTTCTTCTTCCGCCACATGCCGGAGCTGATCGAAGAGGGTCACCTGTACATCGCCCAACCACCGCTTTACCTGATCAAGAAGGGCAAGAAAGAGGAATATGCCTACACCGAAGCAGAGAAAGAAGTGGTGATCAAACAATTTGGCGAGAATTCCACGCTTCAGCGCTATAAAGGTCTGGGTGAAATGAATCCGGATCAGCTCTGGGATACCACAATGGACCCTGAAAACCGTATTCTGCTCCAGGTGATGGTCGAAGATGCCGCAGCAGCCGACCGCACCTTTGATATGTTGATGGGGTCCAGCGTTCCGCCCCGGAAGAAATTCATCCAGACGCATGCCAAGAGTGTTCGCAACCTGGATGTCTAAGCTGTGGGGGGTCGACTGTAGTATTTCATTATAATGTAGTATTTCATAATAATTGACTTTTGTTTCACAATAATTGAACTTCTTCTGGTGATCCCACTCAACCAGGCGGTAGATTTACGAGCGGCTGCGAGGCCGCTCGTTGTCTTCGGGGTACGAGGTTGTGGTTCTCTAGAACTATTGCGTGGAGTGCCAAAATGTTAGCCTGGGAGGAATCCTCATGAAATTAAGAAAGCCGGATCCTGAGTTAGTCAAAATAGGTTACCCGGCAGATCCTCTACTCTATGCTCTCCAGAGCAAAGCTGGCGAACTTGCCATGAAGTGGAGAGGCTCAAAAGACAAGCAGGTGGTTCGGCAATATCACGCAGTCATCAAATGTTTGATCGCACTTGGTTGGGAAGGCGATCTCGATGCTGATGCAGAACTTCCAGATAGGCTCATGCCAAAGGAATACTTTGAGCACATCGAGCGGCTCTACAAAGATGTGGAGGTAACTCCCATTCCGAAGAAAAATCGTTGAAAGAGGGTCACCCTTTACAATAGATTTAAGAAAAGGAGACCGGTATGAATCAGACCATTGCAAATATGACCACCGAGGAGTTAGAAGTGTTTGTGAACCAACAAATTGACAAACGCCTTACGGCCTCACGATGGACAACGCCTCAATTCGATCCCCAAAAAGCGGCTGAGTTCCACCAGTGGTTGAAGGAAAACCGCCCTCCCAGTGAGTCAGGCCCTTCGGTTGGCGAAATGATTCGCCAGGACAGAGAACGGGATCACGAATGAGTACTGAGGCTCTACAAAGATGTGGAAGAGACTCCTATTCAGGAATAAGCTCCGACAGAGCCAACTATAGCTGCCCCCCTGCCCCAAAGGCCATCAGTGAAAGACAATAATGGTGTTAAGCTCTTGGGTCTTCAAGTGCTGCACGGACCTGGGCTTCTGACAACTCGGCATAGCCCAGTGTAGATCGAATGTCTTTATGCCCCAGTACCCGCTGGATGATCTCAATCGGCTGCCCCTGGGCCAGCAGTTCACTGCCTCGGGTATGGCGCAGTTGGTGGATGGTGTAACGCGGCCTATCCTCTTCATTGATGAGCCCGGCCAGGCGGCACAGTTTTTCCCACTGGTAATGGATGGCATCATAGGAAACCTGTGTGCCGCGATTGGAGCGGAAAAGCAGCTCCTGGTCGCCCATCCCTTTCAATTCTTTGAGGTGACTCCGCAGCCCTCGTAGGCTCCGGGGGGTGGCCGTTGGGCCAAGCACCACGACCCGTTCGACGTTGTTTTTGGGTTCTCGCACGCGGAGCGACTCAGCGCCTCGTTTGAGAGAAACATCGCCGATGCGCAGCCTGACAACCTCACCCACTCTCATCCCGGTTTCTCTCAGGATAGTCAATATCAATCGATAGGGCTGATCGAGTCTGGTAATCCCGGCATCGATGGCCTCCAGGTCTTGCTGATGCTGGATCGGGCGGGGAAGCCTGCGGGTTTTCCGGATAGCGGCCCGCCCCCGCATGGGATTGCGTTCACACCATTCATGGCGCACCGCCCAGTCAAAGAAACGGCTGAAGGTTGAGGCACGGCGGGCCATGGTGCTGGGGGCAGCATCGTTCCGTGCGATCCAGGCTTCCAGGTCCCTCAAGCGCAAATCGGATAGGGTACCTTCAAAGCGGCTGTCTGATGCGGCTTGTTCGAGTTCGTAGCGGTAAGCACGCAGGGTGTTGGGGCTGAGTTGGTTCAGGTCGGCCATATCATTGAGGAAGAGTTGATAGGTGTTTTGAAGGGTTGACATACAAAATCCATCCTTATTGCCAGAGAAATCCGTCGTTTCCCTACCAATATTAGACCGATTCCAGGTTCAATGTCAAATGAAAATGCCAGAGAAATCGCCTTCTCTGGCAAAATCTATCTTTGTTTTAGATTGTCTGATAGCCTATAACAGCTTCTCTCCTTTAGGGGTGAAAAGGGAGAACTGCCAACTGATCCCAGCAGTTGGCAAAACCAAACAAAGTGGTTAGAAATGAAAGAGGGCGAGGAGCAACAACTCGGCAAACCCTGGCAAAAACACCCAGAGCCAAACCAACTGAGATTGCCACCAAAGCAGTACATGTTAATCAAACATGCGGCGTTTAATAGTCGATGTTATGGTGATATATTCCCTCTCTGTAGAAGCTGAGATTAGCCGTTTATCACGTCGTGCTAGTTTGTTGGACAATAGTCTTTATATCCATCCCATTCAACTTTAAACGTATCTGTAGGAAGAAATAGTTCATTGAATGATAGTTCGAAACCCGAAATGTAGAGTTCTTGATAAACGCCTGCCGCCTCATTGGAATTCCTTACAAATGCTTCTGTTCTTGAATGAGGATATATCAAGGTTACTCCGCCACATAGGATCTCTCCTGGATACTCTGTAGTATCAGCGATATATACCAGGGAAGGTTCGCCAATTTCTTCAATGATCTGTTCAACTGTAATCGTGCTTTCAACAACCCAAATAGTTATGTCATGTACTATATTTTCATTGCTGAGAGATATGTTTCCACCTTTTATACGTCCAGTACTGGATACCCAATCCAGAAAATATTGATCACCGGTGACATTTTCCATGCCATAATGCGCTATCAGTATCTCTTGTGCTTCGACGCCACTTGTCAGTCCTGGCTCAATACCTAACCAACAGGGAGGAGGACATTCCTGAAAGATACTATCTTGTGTTTCTGTGTTTTTTGCGCTACTCATACAACCTGCAATCAAAATTAAAATTAGCAAACATACAGCAGGTTTACTTAGTGTTTTGACTGTGTTTCCAAGTATTAGCATCTCTTTCAACCTCCCAAAATATCGAGAATTATTTGCCTTCTGGGATTATCCTCCGCTATTGGAATTGTTTCATAATTACCTACAATCATATTACCATCAGTATCCCCTTGTACTATCAGCGATGATAGATCTACTCCCTCGACACTTGATTTACCTAGATTTCTCTCTTTGACAATAGAAGCGAAAGAGTCTGCAAAATCTTCCCAGGGGTTTACACCGTTAGGGTTATTTTCATCCATGACCCTTGAATTAGGTAAATGCCCGTAATTGCCCGTATATTCCCATGCCCCATCATCATACATATTCTCAATAGAAGGGCATCGTTTCCAACCAACGGCCTCTGTCCAAGCTGAGGTTGTACTAAACCAGTAATCCTCTTGTTCGCCCGTTGTAAGGCCCCTTTCTACTGAGATACTTCTATCAATAATATGCGCCATTTCCTGGAGGACTTCGTGTACACCTTTAGATTCGAATTCCAACAAGCTGTTGTCTTCATGAACATTATGAAATTGGATTGTTCCATCCCAGGGTTGTGCGTCTGCACCACCACCCTTGTCCGGCACTGATTGTACTTTCAATGGTTTGTTGTGTTCTCCTCGCATCCAATTTACTACTTTTGTAGTATTTCCATTAGCAGCATTAGAGATCATGTCCAGGCCTAATAGTACTATATCTTGATTATGTTCCCCCCATTCTCCGGAAAATGAGATGGCCCCTAGTAATTCCCAGTCTGTTTCAGTGAGTCTATAGGTCATGTCCCGTTCATCAGTGGGTGTCGCAGTATTTCCAGGGGGTTCTGTCTGATTGGTGGGGTCGACATCGGGTAATGGATCTGGGCCCGTATCTGAGTCTTCTCGATCCACGGAGTCACCGTCTGTGGGAGTCGGGGCAGGCGCTGTGTCACAGGCGATAATGACCATCCCAACGCTGCCTACCAAAAGCAGAAGCATCAGCAGATTGCCCCACTTCTTTTTGCGCAGTCGGGGACTGAAGACCAACCCAACTCCCAGCAAGCCAAAGCCCAACGCTCCAATTGGCACATAAGGATTAGGCTTCTCGTGCTGTGGCTGGAGGAAGCGCCCGGTTCCAGTGTGATACCATTGGCCGTCGTAGTACAGCAGCGGAGACTGCTTCAGGCCAAGCAGGCCCATGAAGCCGTAGTCTGATGATCCCTCTCCTGATGCTTCATACACACCGCCGTAAGGGTCGAAGGTCTGGGCATAGGTGACATGCCCCTGCTCATCCACCAGTTGACGAATGGAGCGCATCCCGTCGTAGACCATGTACTGCACCGTCCCATCCGGCAGTTTCTGGGCAATCATCCCCCGACCATACAGGTTGTAGGTGGTGCCCGCCGAGGTAACTTCAGCCAATACATTATTCGGATGCGTCCAATCACGGATGTAGTGGGTGGTGTCGCTGAGGATGGTGACATCGGTCAGATGCCCATCGCCGTTGTAAACCGAGGTGGCGACCGTCAGGCTGCTCTGCTTGAGTTCAATCAGCCGGTTGGCGGCATCATAGACGTACTCGTATTCGCCATCGTCGATCAGGTTGCCGTAGGCATCATAGATATAGGTGACCGGGGTCTCGCTGCCATCACATAGGCCGCTGAGGTCGATATCGAGGCAGGCGGTCGCGACCTGATTGGCTCCATTGTAGGTGTAGAGGGTGGTGCCCGTATCGGGCTTGACCATCCGGGTGATGTTGCCCGCGTTGTCGTATTCGTATTCCCACTCGTCGCCATTGCAGACGGAAGTCGTATCATCCCACTCCGAGCAGGCATAGGTCAGGCGCTGGAGGGCATCGTAGTCATAGTGCCAGGCGTAGGTCTGTTCGACGGTCTGGCCGGTCGCCAGGCCGCCGGCATTGACCAGCAGTTCGATAACCGGGCCGGTGGGTGGATCATCCTCATAGAGGAGCAGCACGCCGCCATCAGTGCGCAGGTCGATGCCGCCGACGAATTCCGCCTCAGCCGTATCGGTCACCTGTATGGTATCTTCGGTGTCCAGGTCGCCGGTCGGGTCATCGGGCACCGGCACAACGAACAGGTCGTAGACACCGGTAGTCTCGTCAAAGGCCGACCAACTGGCCACCCAGCCACCGGTCGGGCTGGCAGCCAGATCATGGTTGGTGCTGCCTGCGTCGGTCAGCAGGAAGGCGGTGCCCAGCGTGCGGCTGTCGTTGAGCACCCGGCCATGCAGTTCAAAGCCATTTTCACGCCAGGTGATCAGGGTCTGCCCGGCGGCGGCGCTGTAGGCGACCTGCGGCTGCCCAGCATCCCCGGCAGTGCTCTCCACATCCAGAATGTTGGGATCAACCGTCACCGTCACATCATCCTCAATGGTGGTGGCTTCAATTACGCGGCCTGAAATCGCATCCAACCGGGTCCAGACGACCACGTAGTCGCCCAGGTCGGGGTCAAAGGTGACCGCTGGGTCGTATTCATCGTCGGCGGTAACGGCGATGTCGAAGGCAACATCATCGGCCAGGCCGGTCGGGAGGATCAGCAGGCCCTTGATGTCGAGCGAAGCGGGATCGCCGCCCTGCTCGTGCCAGGTCAGCAGCGCTTTGTCGGTATCGGGATCGAGTGCCAGGGATAGGCCACCGGCTCCCTCGCCAACGGTTTGCAGGACGATCGGTGTGCCGACTATCAGGCCGGTTTCAGCATCGATGCGTTGGGCCGCCAGGTCGGTGCCATCCCCTTCCAGGTAGACCACCAGATATTCCGGCCCGCTGCCGCCATCCGGGTTGTAAATCACGACCGGGTCGCGCCCGTCGGTGGTGATGACCAGGTCATCGAGCGGCTCGTAATCGCCGGTTTCAGCGTCGTACAGGCGGGCGATCACGTTCCCGACGGTAGCATCCGAGATATCGACGAAGACACCCAGGGCTTCGTTCCGGTCGGGATTGTAGGCAATCGCCGCGCGGCGGCCCCCGTCGCCAGTGTGCAGGTAGCGGGAGATGGGTATATCGACCAGCACCGGGTAGGTAGCGGTCTCCAGCCAGGAACCATCGACCGTCAGCACCAGCCCGTCGGCGGTGGGGGTGTAAGTCACGGTGGAGGTGTTAGAGGCACCATCGTAGGCGGTGGCCTCACCCAGCAGCACCCCATTGCCCAGGGCATCGATCAGGTAGACGCCGTCGTCGGTGACGAAAATGTCCAGGTCGGTCTCCAGGGTCAGGACCAGCCCCAGGTCATCTCCGGCGGTCAGGCTGGTTGGGGCATCGTCCAGCAGGTAGGAGAGGCTGATCCCGGTTTCGTTAGTGGCGACGATCTCATCAACATCGTCGCCGCGGTGCCGGAGCATGAGGTTATCCAGCACCAGCCAGTCGCCCGGTTCAGCGGCAGCCTGTTCAGTCGTCCCCAGGCGCAGAGCGTTCAGGCTGAGCAGCAAGTCGGCCTCGCTGGCCGGTTGGCTGCTGTCCATCCCGACGAAGCGGGTCCCATCTTCATCTTCATTGATGTCGGCCTGATAGGTCGGCTGCTCGGCGGTGTAGGTGTCGCCGACCAGGGTCGGCGCATACAGCGGGTCGCGATCCAGCACCGTTGAGAAATACTGGTCAATCAGGTCGAAGACGCCGGTCGAAATCAGGCTGATGGCCTGGATCAAGGCGTTGGGGTCGGTGCCGCCGGTACCGAGGAAGTCAAGCTGGATGTAACCCTGCGCATCGGAGTCGGCGGCGAATGTCCTGGTGACCGTCCAACCGGTCCCGCCTGCTTTGGCCGCAATATCGTAGTCATCCAGCACCAACTGGCCGTTGGCGGTCACGTCAAATAAGCGGTCACCCTCAGCGCTGTAAGGATCAACCATGCGCAGGGTGATTTCGTAGTCGCCTTCCACATTATCGAAGCGGAAGTTGAAATCCCCTCCTTCGCCCCGGCAGGCGTGGAGGTACTGTCCATTGGTATCGTATTGGGTGCCGGTTTCATCGTACAGGGGATCGAGGATGTCGTCAGCATACAGGGTGAGTGTGCCCTGGTAGCCCCAATCGCCGGATGTGTAAGTCTGGCTGGTGACCCAGGTGTTTCCTCCGGGGTCGGGCCAGGGAATGTCGATACAATCGCCGACGTTGATGTACAGTTCGTCAATCGGCTCCGAGGATCCCTGTCCGGTACCCAGGTCACCGGCATCGATGATCAGGGTCAGGGTGTTGTCGCTGCTGCTGGTGCCCCAGTCCTCGTAAACGACCAGTGGGCCACCGTCGCCGCGCACGGCAACCACCGGCACCTGCTGGACGTTCTCCAACTGGTGGATGGGGATCGCATCGTTGGTGTAATTGCCGCTGGCATCGGTCG
>JBNKDD010000074.1:4659-21166 GCA_050288085.1 Anaerolineae bacterium | reverse complement strand
CGATATCATTGTTTATATCTTTCAAAAAACACTAAAAATAAGGAATTTACTCTGAGAGGAAGGGATATGCTCAAGAGAACATTCATACCTGTTTTGTTAGTTTTCATCCTGGCGACACTCGCCCTGACAGCCTGTGCTGGGGCGCAAGCAACCCCAGTAGAAGAACCGGTTGAGGCCGAAGCAGCCGAATCAGCCGAATCAGAAACCGGCGAGGAAATGGCCGCGGAGGTTGCACCATTGAAGATCGCCGTGCTGCCGGTGCTTGATGTGCTGCCTTTGTACATCGCCCAGGAGAACGGCTACTTCGAGGAAGCCGGTGTCGAGGTCGAAGCCGTGCCGGTCACCAGCGCGGTCGAACGTGACCAGTTGATGCAGGCCGGGGAGATCGACGGAATGCTCAACGAGATCGCAACCACCGCTCTTTTCAACCGCGACGGGGTCAAAATCCAGGCGGTGATCGCCTCGCGGGTAGCGACTTCGGATGGTCCGATCTTCCGGATCATTGCCTCGCCCAGCAGCGAGATCGAAACGCCCGCCGATTTAGCCGGGGTGCCGATTGGCGTTTCGGTCAACACCGTGATCGAATATCTCACCGACCGGATACTCGAAGAGGAAGGGCTGTCATCCGACCAGATCGTCAGCGAATCGGTGCCATCCATCCCGGAGCGCTTCCAATTGCTGATGGAGGGGCAACTTCAGGCCGCCACCCTGCCCGATCCGCTGGCCCAGGCCGCGCTCGAAGCGGGAGCAAAGCTGGTTGTTGAAGACTCCGATTATCCCTTCTACAGCCTGAGCACGCTCACTTTCAGCGTGGAAACCATCGAGAGCAACCCGGAAGGACTCCGCCGCTTCCTGATCGCCTGGGATCGGGCCGTGCAAGATTTGAACGCCGACCCGGAAGCCTATCGCGGCCTGTTCCTGGAGAAAGTCCCCACGCCTGAGAGCGTCCAGGAAACGTATGAGATTCCCCCCTTCCCCAGCAATCAGGTTCCAACCGCCGATCAGTGGGCGGATGTGAACGATTGGTTATTGGACAAGGGCTTGTTAGAATCAGCCCTGCCCTATGAGGAATCGGTCACCGCTGAATTCCTGCCGGGGAGTTGATTTAGACCTCACCCCCTTCCGAACTGCCTGTTGGCAGTTCTCCCACCCCCTCTCCAATTTGGAGAGGGGAAAAGACCGATACCGACCGGTGTCGGTGAGGTCTAGGGGTGAGGTAATTCCAAACGAAAATCCCGGAGGGCGCGGCCAATTGCTGTGCCCTCTCCATGTGAGCACCTATGATTGAAGTCAACAACCTGACCTTTGCCTACGGCAGCCACACGCCGATCTTCGATTCATTCTCGTGGCAGGTCAATGCCGGGGAAGCCTGGGCGGTGATCGGGCCATCGGGCTGCGGCAAGACCACCCTGCTCTACCTGCTGGCCGGATTGCGCCGCCCCACCGCCGGTCAGATTCAGATCGCCGATCAGGCAATCAGCCGCCCGCGCCCGGAAACCGGCCTGATCTTACAGGATCACGGCCTGCTGCCCTGGGCGACCGTCCGTGATAATGCCCGATTAGGCTTATCAATCCGCGAATTCTACGGGCCAGATGGCCGTCATGCGCCACACAACGGCGATTTCGACAAAGCCAGCATTGAACAGCGCGTCGACCATTGGTTAGAGCGCTTAGGGATCGCCTCTCAGCATGATAAATATCCCGGCCAGATTTCAGGCGGTCAGCGTCAACGAACCGCCATCGCCCGTACATTAGTTTTGCAACCCGACCTGTTATTGATGGATGAGCCGTTCTCGGCATTGGATGCCCCGACCCGCGAAGACCTCCAGAACCTGACCGTCGAACTGCGCCGCGAAGCCAACCTGACCAGCGTGATCGTCACCCATAACATTGAGGAGGCGGTCTTCATGGGGAAGCACATCCTGGTATTGGGACAACCTCCCAACCATACACCGTACATCATCGACAATCCCGGCGCGGGCCAATTGACTTATCGCAGCCAACCCGATTATTTGCAGCGCTGTGAACAAATCCGCCAGACTCTAGGAAACGCCGCGTGAAACGAAAGATCACTCCTGCCAATTTACTGATCGGGCTGGCGATGTTCCTGGCCTTCTGGCAGCTCTTAGCCTGGATCATCAACCGCCCGATCATGCCATCGCCGGTCGCCGTACTGCCGGTGTTTGTGAAACTGCTGCCGGGCGAATTAGGGCTACATCTGCTTGCCAGCGCCGCCAGAGTATTGGCCGCCGTTGTGCTAGCTGCCGTGACCGCTGCGCCGATTGGATTGGGCTTAGGGCAGATGCAGCAGCTTGACCGCATCTTCGCCCCCCTGATTGCGATTGTCTACCCGATCCCGAAGATCGTTTTGCTCCCGGTGATCTACGTGCTGCTGGGGATCAGCGACATCTCAAAGATATTCCTGATCGCCTTGATCCTGTTTTTCCAGATATTGGTCGTGGTTCGCGATGAGGCCGCCAACCTGCGCCCGGAGCTGATCCTGTCGGTGCGATCATTGGGGGCCGGTCGGCGGGCCTTGTTCCGATACGTCTATCTACCCGCCTCGCTGCCTGCCGTTCTGACCGCTTTGCGTGTATCGGTTGGGACGGCGATTGCGGTGCTGTTCATCGCCGAGCAATCGCTCACCGAGTATGGATTGGGCTACTATATCGTCGTCAAGACCTACCAGGTGCTCCGTTACAAGGAGATGTACGCCGGAATCCTGGCAATGGGGTTGCTCGGATTGGTGCTCTACTTCCTGTTGGATGCTCTAGAGCGGCGTGTCAACCGCCATCTATATGTGGAGGATTGACACATGGCTCACCTGGAAGGAAACCAACGGGCAAACTACGTTCGGGACATGTTCGGACGGATCGCCCGCCGCTACGACCTGATGAACCGCCTGATGACTTTTGGCCGTGACCGGGCCTGGCGGCGCTATGTGATCCAGCAGGCGGATCTACCAGAGGGTGGATCAATGCTCGATGTCGCAGTCGGCACGGGCGATATTGCTTTCGAAGCGTTAAACCGGGTCAAGGACTTGAAGGTAGTCGGCACCGATTTTTCGATCCCGATGATGCGAGTCGGGCAGCAGCGGGTTAACGGTCGGCGGGTACTGTGGTGTGATGCCGACGCTTTGCGACTGCCCTTCCCCAATGGCAGATTCGACGCGGTAACCTCTGGCTACCTGATGCGCAACGTGATCGACATCCGGCGGGCATTCGAGGAACAGCACCGCGTGCTCAAACCGGGCGGGCGGGTGATCTGCCTGGATACGTCACCCCCACCCGATAACCTGTTGAAGCCCTTTATTATGCTGCACCTGAAATTCGTTATCCCCCTGCTGGGGCGGCTGATCACCGGGGACAGCGCCGCTTATGCCTATCTACCCGAATCAACTCAGCAGTTCAAAACGCCGGACGAACTGGCCGCCATCATGCGTGAAGCCGGTCTGCAAGATGTGCGGTACCGGCGGTTTATGTTCGGGACGATGGCTGTTCACGTCGGCGTACGGCCAGAGAGTGAGTAGCGTTTATGTGGTCGAGTTACCCCCCAATCCTCGTTCCACGAGGATTTGCCCCCCTTGCAAGGGGGGCGGATGCAGCCGTCAGGCTGCACAGGGGGTGCTAAGCTGACCAAGTATACAATCCCTGACAAGGAACCATCATGACACAAACCTCATCGATCACACCCCTGCAAGCCTGGATCATGGCCTCTCGCCCGAAGACCTTACCGGCGACGATCTCCCCGGTGGTGGTGGGCGTTGCCCTGGCCGCCGCCGCTGGCCATTTTAAGCCGCTTCCGGCAGTGGCGACTCTGCTGGCCGCGCTGCTGATCCAGATCGGCGTCAATATGGCGAATGATTACTTTGACTTCGTAAGAGGGATCGACACCTCCGATCGGATCGGCCCGGTGCGGGTCGCTGCCAGCGGATTGATCAGCCTGGAGAATCTACGACTGGGGATCGGCATTGTGCTCGGCGTGACCGTTTTATTGGGGATCTATCTGGCGATAGTCGGCGGTTGGCCGATTGTCGCTATCGGCCTCGCGTCGATTCTGGCTGTGCTGGCTTACAGCGGCGGGCCTTATCCCATCGCCTCGAACGGGCTGGGTGATCTGTTTGCCTTCATCTTTTTTGGATTGGTGGCGGTGGGTGGTACCTATTACATCCAGGCCCAATCGTTTCACCCCGGCATATTGGTCGCTGCGATACCGAACGGCGTGCTGATCACCGATATCCTGATCGTCAACAACCTACGCGATATCGACACCGATGGCAAAGCAGGCAAGCGTACCTTTGCCGTCATGATCGGTCGGAAGGCCACCCGGATTGAGTTCCTGATTTTGCTGATCGCCGCCTACCTGACCCTACCCATGCTTGTCCTGGGCTGGGATGCTTCCCCCTGGGTTATGCTGGCCCTGTTATCTGCGCCGCTGGCAATTCCACTGACCCGGACGATCTTTCAATCGGTTGATGGCCCGACTCTGAATAAAGCACTGGCAGGTACTGCCCGGTTAACGCTGGTGTACAGTCTGCTGTTTGCCCTGGGTTTGATGCTGTAATAAACTCTCGCTACCTGACCTAAACCAACCAAGGAACATTGATATGCGTGAGTTCTTCCAAAAGTACCAGATAGGCATCTATCTGGTAGTGGTTCTGATAATCAGTTGGATACCTTGGTTCATGGGGACTGGCGGTTTATTGACCGCAGCCCCCTTCCTACTGGCCATAATCTTTGCATTTGCCATCAACGGTCGGGATGCCGGGATGGATTTACTGCGCCGGGCAACACGCTGGCGGGCAAACATCCGCTGGTGGCTGGTCGCCTTTCTGGGGACGGCAGTGCTGTTTCTGATCGGGCTGGCGATGCATCTTCTGCTCGGAGGAAGGCCGCCCACCATGACAGCACTACGCGAAGAAATCGCCCTTGTACCGCTGTTTCTGCTGATCGTGCTGATGCCGTTTAACGGGCCGGTCGGCGAGGAAATTGGCTGGCGCGGCTATTTGCAGGGGCGGTTGCAGCCCAACTTAGGTCCGGTGTGGACCAGTCTGATCATCGGTGCTTATTGGGGATTCTGGCACCTGCCTGATTTCTTAATCCCGGATACGCTCCAGTCTTCACTCGGCATGGTCTTTTTTGTGCCGTTTATCCTGAGCACAATAGCGAACTCCCTGATCATGACCTGGTTGTACAACAAAACCGGACAGAGCACCCTGATCGCGGGGATCATCTGGCATGCCGGGACAGATTTCTGGGGACCGCTGCTGCTGAGCGATCTATCATTGCGAGCCGCTCAGGCCGGAGACGTTGCACCTGAGTTAGACCCGGTCCTGTATGGCATTGCGTTGGGGATTCTAGTTGTAGCCGCGGTCGTGCTTGGCTTTACTACCAGATGGCGGTTTGCTTATTCCGAGCAAGCTGAGTGATGATACCTGAATCCCCAAAAAGCCTCTTGCCGGGTATGCCAGATAAATGGTATGATAGGACTCAAGTAGCCCTCGTAGCTCAATGGACAGAGTAATGGTCTTCGAAACCAGAGGTTACAGGTTCGAATCCTGTCGGGGGCACTTCTAGGAACCCATCCCAAACTACCCATTATAGTCAGGTGGTTTGGGATGTATGCTTTTTATGGGGAGCAAACTTGATCGACATTGTCTGGGATATGGAAACCGGGGATCCTGACGATCTTTTCACCCTGCTGCTGTTACTTGGGCACCCGGATGTTAACCTGAAAGCCATCACCGTAACCCCCGGCACCCCCGATCAGGTCGGCCTGGTTCGCCATATGGTTTCCCTGTTTGACCGGAAAATACCCATTGGGTCATTTGATCTGGATCGGGGTAAAAGCAGTGTGCATCAATGGTACTACGATGTTTATGGAGATATTCCCCCATCCAGGGATGCGGAAGTCGGGAGCCAGGTTCTTCTACAGTTTTGCGACGATCAAACAACGCTTTTGACAGGAGCCCCATTAAAAAACCTGGGAGCCGCTATTGCGTTATCTGAAGGCCGGACATCCGGCCATTTTCACGTTGGGCGGTGGATAGCCCAAGGCGGTTTTGCCGGTGAAGGCGTTGTCCCGCGTGAAAAACAATTACCTCAATTTGAAGGGTTAACGACCTGCCCAACTTACAATCTGAACGGTGATCATCGATCCGCACTCGCAGCCCTGGTCTATCCCCATATGAAGATCAAACGTTTTGTATCAAAGAATGTTTGTCACAGCGTTTTTTATGATGCAGAGCTGCACGATTTATTCTCCAGCTTAAAAGATCAGAGCCAATCACTGGCCCTGATCTGGAAAGGCATGGATGCCTATTTGAAGAAATTTCCCAACGGGAAAAAGTTTCATGATCCATTAGCCGCCTGCTGCGCTATCGATGAATCAATCGGTGAATGGGTTGAAGTTGAATTGTTCAGAGCCAAAGGGGAGTGGGGTTCACGATTGGCTCCGGGCTCTGGGACATGGATTATTATTGACTATGATCATGAAAAGTTCGTTCACACCCTGACCTGTAGATATTGAGATCGGCGTGAACCCTTGACCGGGAATCGTTGAGACCTCCAACTGGTTATAGCATCGGGGGTATTGGTGCCCGTGAAGAGATGAACTTCGCGGGCACTTTGTTTGTATCGACGTGAGGCATGTAAATGGTGAGTGCAAGTTACAGTCAATGCACTCACCGTTGACATCTACTATACGCCAGAATTTGTAAGAGCGTCCGGCATTCCTACAACTATCCAGACTTGATTGTCAATGCGATACTTTCCCCTGTTTTTCAGCTTGCGATGTCAGGTAATCCAAAACCTCTCTGGCCGAATAACCAGCCCGGCCCGGTTTGATCAGCCTGACAACGCCGGGCAGGTCATCCCCGATAGTGACTATCGGTGGTTCGCGATAGCCATCTTGACGAAGGATGGAGACACCCGCCGTCGCAAGCAGGTTGTTGCACAGGCAGACCCGGCCCTCTGTATCCTCAATCTCCCCACCCTGGGCCACATACTGATCGGACGGCCCGGCAGGACAACGATATCCCAGCGTCCCATCCTCACGCTTGTACGCCTGGCGCAAAAAGCCCTGATTGCAAATCCGGGGTCGGGATGCATATATCTCTGGATCGGATAAAGTGTCTTCGAGTTGGGCCACCTTGAAGGGGTAGCCGGTCGGTGAAACCACCGGGCTGGTACGCACAGCGGCATCTTCATTGAGCACCTGCTCGAAAAGCGCCTCTTTGATCCAATCGGCCATACCGGATTCATGGCTTAAGGCAAAGACCGTCCCTACCTGGATACCGGCAGCCCCCAGGTCAAGCGCCTCAACAAATTTCTCCGGGCTGCCATATCCACCTCCCAGCCAGAAAGGAAGGCCGAGTTGTTTCATCTTCTCCAGATCAACCTCGTCTCTATCCCCATAAATCGGCTCGCCATGCTCATTGAGCTTGAGCTGCCCCCTGGGTGGGGCATTATGCCCGCCCGCGATGGGAGCCTCAATGACAAAACCATCGATTCTGCCGGTGGCGTGTTTGAGAAGTGCCTTTGCCAGCACCACCGAAGAGATGATCGGCAGGAAAAGAGGCCGCGCCAACGGCCCAACCTTATCCGCTATACCGGGAAAAATCGCTTCAGGGTCGAAGGAAATGCGGAAATCATCTTCTGCATCGGCTCCCACCACGTCGATTTTGTAGCTCGCTGCCTTGTGATCAGCAAAGCGGTCAAGCACGCCCGGTATCTGCATCGGGATGCCTGCGCCCATAATGACCACCGCCACCCCGGCTAACATCGCTCCATAAAGCGAGGCCAGATTGGGAAGCTGTACCTTCTCCAGCAGATTGATACCTACCGGGTTATCGTGTCCCTCCCTGGCAAGGAACACCTCGACGAAATTGGCGATAACGACCAGCTCATTGAGTGAACGAGGCGGCTCAATGGTCCACATGGTTGGGGATTTGAACACCTCGTCTTCGGATTTTCCCTCCGGCATGAAGTATTTATCCAGAATTCTTTTGACCGGATCTTGAAAGGGAAACTGGGCTAACGCCCGCCGGACATGCCCGCCGACATCGCCTTTCATTAAGCGGGCGATCATCAGGTGGCTGATTCCGGTCCCCGACACAACACCTAAAAATCCTTGTTCAGAAACGGCTCGCGCCAGTTCCCAATCCGAAATCGCAACCCCCATACCACCCTGTATGATTTGTGGAAGTTTCATGATAGTTGACACGCTGAATAAAACGTGCCTTCGCTCCTTTCTAATCTTGGCGTACTTCGATGTGGCAGCGATGAATTACATAACAGTGTCATACAGACATAACGGCATTTTCTCACTTTAGCCACGATTTATCCAATAAGACCATCCGTCAAAAGTTTATTCCCTTTTCGGCTCTTGCATATTGGGGACAGAGAGATTGCATCGGCGGCCCTCTTGAAGCCAAAGGTGCGACGCATGATATACAACATATACAGCAGCACTTTGAGTTCTGCTCCGGGTACCGGTACCGTGAAGAGACGACCTTCGCGGGCATCATTATTTGTATTGACGGGTGGCATAATCGGGTATACTCAAATCGGGCCAACGGAACAATCTGTGCCTGCCTTTGATACACACGAGGATGTATCCAGTGGTTTGATCATAACAACAGCGCTACAGTTATGGATATCAGTGTAATTGATCAAGGAAAAGTTAAGGGATGACTATCTTTCAATCGCCTCCATCTACCCGGTACGATCTTAATTTCACGTTGGCCGGGATTCGGGTTCGTGTTCACCCGCTGTTCTGGTTGATGGTACTTTTATTCGGGGCTTCCTCCGACCTGCTTCATCTGGTGGTTTGGGTGGTGGTCGTTTTCATATCCATTGTGGTTCATGAGTTAGGACATGCTCTTGCCATGGCAATTTATGGGCAGAACTCGCATATCGTCCTTTACCTTTGGGGTGGGCTGACCGTGCCCGAATATGTAAGGTGGGGAAGCTCGCGAGCCAATGTTACGCCTGGGCCAAACCAGCAGATTTTTATCTCTTTTGCCGGGCCGCTTGCAGGATTTTTGCTCGCCGGGCTGGTCATGCTGGGAGTTGTCGCAATGGGGGGATCGGTCACCTTCACACCATTGTTTGGCCTTATTCCCCTGCCATCAGCGCAGATTCCTTTCGGTGGCCGGTTTGTTTATTCGCTGGTGAGCGCATTTATCTGGATCAATATATTCTGGGGATTGATCAATCTTATGCCCGTCTATCCACTGGACGGCGGGAATATCTCGCGGCATATATTTCTCAAAGTTGATCCCATGAACGGCGTCCGTAAATCCCTCTGGGTGTCTGTCATTGCCGGGGGGATTGTCGCTACGATGGGGCTGCTTCTATTCCACAGTATATTTATGGTGCTCCTGTTTGGATATCTGGCCTATCAGAGCTACCAGACCTTGCAGGGTCGGGCCGGGTTCAGATTCTAAGTTGGGACAGTGCAACCTTTGGCATCCGCCCAATGATGGGAGAGGTTCTGCTTCGAAAGTTGATTGCCCCTGCCTTGATTTTGTTATACCATCAATGCCGCAAAGCAGTTTATGTTCGGAGTTTGCCAAAATGATCTTCTCGAAAAGAAGCTTATTATTATCTGCACTTATCCTGGTGACACTGACCTTCCCGGTCCCGGCTGGCGCGTCTACCGCCGCCGGTGACGCCATTCCCTCAACCGCCGTTACAACGACGGATTTGAACCTGCGCCCGGAACCGAATACAACCAGGCCGCCCATTGCCGTGATCCCCGGCGGCGCGACGGTTGATGTCTTCGGGCGGAACGGGGCATCGAGCTGGCTGTCTGTCGCCTATCAGGAGCGGACAGGATGGGTTTCCTCCGCCTATGTGGTACTGGCAAGCGGCAGCCTATCCGATTTACCCATCGTCGGATCGCCGCCCGAAACGCCCGCAGCGCCCAGCAGCCCGACGTCGTATGAATCCCTGATCCACAATGTCACCCCCCACGCCCGCGAAATCTACCTGGATGGACAGGAGAAGGGCAACCGCGCCAACGTCTTTTCAAAAATCGGCGACAGCATTACGGTAAGCTGGGCCTTCCTGAACAAGATCGGCGATGGGATCTACGATCTAAACGATTACGGCTATTTGCAGCCTGCTATCACCACTTTCTCTTATGCCAACGCCAGGACAGGCAACTCGTTTAACAACCAGTCACTGGCGGCGGTGGAAGGCTGGGAAAGCGCCGACCTGTTAGACCCCGCCCATGCCGCGACAATGTGTCCCGGCTTATCGCCGCTCGCCTGTGAATACAGCATCGTCCGGCCCTCAATGGCGATCATCATGATCGGCACCAATGACGCCGGTCACTGGATCGATCCCGGCGTATTCGGATCAAACCTGTGGCAGATCGTGCAGACCTCCATTGACTACGGCGTGATCCCGGTCTTGAGCACCATTCCCTACTTAGGTTCAGAAGATCATGTACGGCCCTACAACGATATCATTATCGCCACAGCGGAGGCATTTGATATCCCCTGGATGGATTACTATGCCGCAACGGTGAACCTGCCCGATCATGGCCTTGACCCGGATAGCGTGCACCCTGCTGTACCACCCACCCACGACCCGACCAACTTCACACCGGAGACTCTTCAATACGGCTTTACGGTACGGAATCTGCTGGCACTGCACATGCTGGACGAAGTATGGCGGCAGGCAATCATGCAATAGGGTTATTGCCCCTGTCCTGATTTTGTTATACCATCAGAGGCTGTGGCTTGATGGTATGCAATCCGTGTTTGGAGTTTACAAAAATGATCTTTCCCAAAAGATTTTTATTGCCCGTACTTATTCTTGTAATTCTGATCTTCACGATACCTGCGGCTGCATCCACCTCCACCGCCGACACGACAGCCAGCACGGTCACAGCCTTGAACCTGCGCCCGGAGCCGAATACAACCAGGCCGCCTATCGCCGTGATCCCCGGCAGTGTGACGATTGACGTTCTGGGGCGGAATGAGGCATCAACCTGGCTGGCCGTCGCCTATCAAAGCAAGCAGGGATGGGTCGACGCCGACTTTGTGCTGCTGGCAAATGGCAGTCTGTCAGACCTGCCTGTCATCGACTCCCTGCCCGAATCAGAATCAGAATCAACACCGGCAGCGCCCAGCGCCAACGAACCGATCTGGTATCCATCCTATATCTACAACGTCACCAACCACGCCCATCAGATTTATCTGGTCGGGCAGGCTAAGGGCAATCGCGCCAACGTCTTCTCAAAAGTCGGCGACAGCCTTACGTCGAACTGGGCCTTCCTGGAAAAGATCGGCGATGGGATCGTTACCCTGCACGAATACAGCTACTTGCAGCCGGTAACTTCTTATTTCTATGAAGAGAACGCCAGGGTGAGTAACTCGTACAAAAACGAGTCACTGGCGGCCTGGGGAGGATGGGCCAGCGGCACCCTGTTAGACCCGGCTCAGGAACCTTCACAGGCTCCTGGGATGTGCCCCAGCCTCTCGCCGCTGGTCTGTGAGTACACCGAAGTCCGGCCAGCGATAGCGATCATCCTGATCGGAACCAACGATGCAGCCTATAAGGTTGATCACGAAACTTTTGCGGCGAACATGGCCCAGATCGTGCAGACCTCTATTGACTACGGCGTGATCCCGGTTTTGAGCACCATTCCCTACAATTTGCAGGACAGCGATATCCAGCCTTACAACGAGATCATTATCGCCACCGCAGTGGCCTATGATGTCCCCTGGATGGATCTATATGCAACAACGGTGAACCTGCCCGATCATGGACTTGGCCCGGATGGCATCCATCTCTCTATACCGCCCTCAAAAGAGCCGACCAACTTTACACCGGGGAACCTCAAGTTTGGCTACACCGTGCGGAACCTGTTGGTGCTGCACGCGCTGGATGCCGTATGGCAGCAGGCAATCGTGCAATAGGGTTGCCATTCACTGCGCAAAACAAAAAGGAGCGGTGTACATGATGATGCACCGCTCTTTTTGATTCACTATTTCGGGCGTCTTAATACATGATCCGGTGCCACAATACATCGAGCATTTGAAGGGTTATCAGGTTGCGCATCGTATAGCCGTAGGCTAAGTGCTCCTCATCGAAATACCCCGAATTGCCATCCGGCGGCACGCTGGGATGAGTGCCGTCGCTGCTCAAACCCTTGTTCGGCAGGTTTTGCATAGTGGCATAATAATCAAGCAGCGGGATCGAATACTCCTGGGCTAACCGGGCAACTCGCCCATTATAGACGGTCACATCATACCATTTACTGTGTGGGATGGTACTGAGCACCGGGATAACCCCGTGACTAATGGTAATGTCGAGCACCTGGCGCAGCCTGCCCACCATCCCGTTTATATCGTAGGAGGCATACAGGTCATTCGTCCCGATCATGATCAGTGCGACCGAGGGCCGGACGGTCTTATACTCATATTCAACACGGGTGGCATGCCCGCTTACAGGTGAGAGCAGCGACCAGAGGCTATAGCCATCCTTAGCCGCGGCGGACTCATGGGTGAAGGAGTGGCCAAACTCATCGACCGCCGTTTGTAAATGGGAGTAGTTTTTGAGCGCATAACGCCCTTCACCGATCGGCCACAGATAGGCATGTTCGTAGGTGATACTATCGCCGACCTTCGCCAGCACATCCCTGTAATTGCCCAACTGCTGTCCGTCCAGGTAGATGGTACGGGCACGCTCACTGATCCCCGTCAGATAGGCCGGGGTCGGATAATCGCGTACCTGCGGCCCCTCCGGTCGCCATGACCTGATGGTCTGCCCTACAACGATCTGTGCGGAAACGGGCGGGCCGAACGCTTCACCCTCCGGGTTGACCATCTGCCAGGTGCCTTTATAAGTGCCGTGCTGAGAAGGTGAAAACATCTGAACGGTAATATCGGCGGTGGCGTCGGCGGGCGTATACGGGACAGGGACACTTCCGACCGCCTGCATTTTGTTGCCCTCGATAAAGGCCAGCGAATAGCCTTCTATCCAGGCGCAGGTGCCGGTATTCTCCAACCGCCAGGTTTTCAAGAACGGGATATCCGGGATCACAACGGTGTTTTCCAGGACGTTAATATCGGACACAAAAGCGGCATTATCCATGCAGTTGGCCGGATTGGTAGTCGGCGTTGACGAGGCTGCCGTCCGGAAAGAGATAGCGGTCGGCGGGGTTGAAACCGGTGCGTTTGCGACACCTTGCACCGTGATCTGAGCGAAGATTTTTACGCCGAACGGCGTTCCATCCGGTGCCTGTAAGCGCCAGATGCTGGTGTAGTCACCGGCCCCCGACGGGGCGACCATCTCAACCGAAAGGTCAACCGTCGCGCCGATGCGGGTATTGGGAACCGGCACGGCCCCCGTCGAAGCTCCCATCAAGGAGCCATTGACGTAGACCAGTTTAAAGCCTCTACCCCAATCACAGGTGCCGGTGTTCCGGACACGCCAGGTCTTGACAAAGGACTGGCCCGGCTCCATGACGGTATTATCGGGAACAGTAACATCCTGAATAAAGGTCGATTTGTAAACGCAATTACTCATAGCTACCTCGGTTTCGAATGATTACGCCGGGAACGACATTGTAGCAAGTATATCAGAGGAAGCGGATAGCTGCGTTGGCGACAGAAGGCAATCGCTTCAAGTCCACCCGGAAGTTGGCATATCTCAACCTCACCCCCGTCTCAATGCTGACAGCATTTCGACTCCCCCCTCTCCAATTTGGAGAGGGGGGGGGAGCGCCGCCGCTGGCGGCTCGGAAGGGGGTGAGGTCTAATGCTGCAAAATCGTGATTTATTTCGAAGCGCTTGCCCTGCTGGGGCTGACCTTCTCCCCATCGATTGGCTGGTCTGCTATAATATCGGCAGGATATAATTTTTTCCTCTTGACACATCAAACAAAGGGTGCAATGAGACTATCAATCCGCCGGTTGGCAATACTTATTTTTCTCTTATCGATCTTTCTTCTGACCGCGTGCGGGGCGAATCCCGACGATGCACCACAGGCCATTGAGGCTTATCTCGATGCCCTGGTTGCCAAGGATTCTGACCGCCTGGCTGCTTCCTCCTGTGCTGATTGGGAAGGCGAGGTGACTCGCGAGCTAGACATGTTTGTGGCTATCACACCCGAACTCAAAGGAGTCTCGTGCCAGTTGGATAGCAGCGAGGGCGAGGTCGCCTATGTGACCTGCACCGGTTCAATTGCGTACACGTATAATGGCGAGGCGGAGGAACTCAGTCTCGAGAGACGGACTTATAAGGTCGTCTTCGAGGGGGGTGACTGGCGCATGTGCGGCTATAAGTGATGGGGGCCTGATGCTCAAACGGATCTTCTCCCGTGAGAACCTGACGGCTCTGGCGCTGTGCCTGATCGTCATTATGTTGATCATCCTCACGACGGATAGTTCTCCGCAATGGATCTACCAGGGTTTCTAGAACAATGAACCTGGTTCATATCCCAATCTTTGTTCTTGCCGCACTGGCAGCAAGTTTGATCCGGCGCGCCGGTTGGCGTAACTGGATCATCCTGGTTAGCAGTGTGCTGGCATTGTTCTGGCTGCAACCGTCTACACCGATCCGCAACCTTGATTTCTGGCTGCCGCTCGTCACCCTTGCTCTGACCGTGCTGATCTGGCTGTTCACCCGGCCTGCCGATGCGCGATCCCTGACCGGCGGTGATTGGACAACCCTGGCCGTGATCGCCGCGCTGGTCATGGTGATCGGCCTGCTGCGCTTTGTTGACCCGATCTGCTGCATCACCGCCAGCCGCCCGCCTCAATTATGGCAGATCATCCTGGCTGTAGCCGTTCTGGGTGGACTGGTATTCCTATTTGCTCGTTTTTCTCCGGGGCGTAAATGGATCGTGATCGGCAGCCTGATCGTGCTGGTTGCCCTGCTGGTGATCCTGAAAACCCCGTCACTGGCTGCCGGGGCCAGTGGTGTTTTACGCGCGATGATGGGCCAATCCAGGGAACAGGCATCGGCTTTTGATATTCGCTGGCTGGGAATCTCCTATATCTTCTTCCGGTTGTTTTCCGCTCTACGCGATTACCAAAGCAAGAAGCTGCCTGATCTGACACTGCTGGATTTTTACAACTACCTGATCTTCTTTCCGACCATCACCGCCGGACCGGTCACTCGCCCTGACCAGTTTACCAAAGCCTATCAGCAGCCGTTTACCCAATCCTGGCAGAACGTATATGAAAGCGGCGGGCGAATCCTGCTTGGCCTGTTTAAGAAATATGCGCTGGCCGATACACTCGCCTTATTTGCACTCAATGACATTAATGCTGTTCAAACCGGTTCGACCGGCTGGCTGTGGATATTGCTCTACGGCTATGCTTTCCGCCTCTGGCTCGATTTCTCCGGCTATTCTGATATGGCAATCGGGCTGGCCCAACTGATGGGGATCAAAGTCCCGGAGAACTTCAATCGCCCCTACACCAAGGTCAACCTGACCGATTTCTGGAACAGTTGGCACATGAGCCTGGCCCAATGGTTCCGCGCCTATTATTTCAACTACATCTCACGTGAGATGCGCACCCGTTGGAAAAACATACACGTCGGCCTGATGATCGCCATCAGCCAGATCACAACGATGGCGCTGATCGGGTTGTGGCATGGAATCACCCCCAACTTCCTGATCTGGGGCCTGTGGCATGGTATTGGCCTGTTTATCCATAACCGGTGGTCAAGCCTGACGCGCAAGCGCCTATCCTGGATCGCCGAGCGCCCCGTTCTCAAATTGACCACCGACGTGCTCAGCGTGCTGCTGACCTTCCATTATGTGGCCCTGGGGTGGGTCTGGTTTGCACTGTCGGAAACCGCCGTCTCGTGGAATGTATTGTTGAAACTCCTGGGGTTGGGATGACATGACTGAACCATCAACCGAACCTAATCGTGCACGTGTAGGCCGGGTCTTGATCAAGGCCGGTGTCCTGTTTATCATCCTCAACCTGATTTTCGCCCTGCTCGATCCGGTTCCAGCCATCGGGCGCGTCTCCCTGTATAACACGTTTGTGCCGGGGCGAGAGCGTTTACCCTTTGGCGAGAACCCGGAGTCCTATAACCTCAGCCTGTTTCAGATCGATGCGATGATGGCCTCGCATGAAGTCAACGTACCAAAAGCGCCCCAGGAATACCGGGTACTGATCATCGGCGATTCGTCGGTGTGGGGCATCCTGCTCCAACCGGATGAAACGCTGGCGGGCTACCTCAACGCCGGGAACTATACAACCGCCGACGGGCGATCCGTCCGCGCTTATAATCTCGGTTATCCCACCATCGATGTGAGCAAAGACCCGTTGGTTCTGTTTTATGCCTTGCGCTACGAGCCGGATATGATCATCTGGCCGGTGACGCTCGAAGCGCTGCCCAACCAGAAGCAGATCAGCTCACCGCTGGTCCAGCATCACCCGGAACAGATGCGCGACCTGATCGCGACTTATGACCTGGATATCAATCCCAACGACCTCAATTTCGTCGACCAGAACTTCTGGGATCGTACCA
>JBNKDD010000074.1:0-4649 GCA_050288085.1 Anaerolineae bacterium | reverse complement strand
ATCGGGAATCGCCGGGTGCTGGCCGATGTGACCCGGCTGAACCTGTACGGGATCATGTGGGCCTCAACGGGGATTGATCAATATTATCCTGAGGAGTACACGCCACGTGCTGAAGACCTCGAAGCGGATGAGGATTTCTACGGGTTGGCACGGCCCCTCCAGGCGGATGACCTGGCACTCGATATCCTGGCTGCCGGGGTTGAACTGGTCGATGCAGTGCCGGTGGTGTTCGTCAACGAGCCGATGTTTATCTCCAACGGCGAGAACAGTGATATCCGCTACAACTTCTATTATCCGCGCTGGGCCTATGATGGCTATCGCCAGATCATGACGGATTTCATGGATCAGAACGGCTGGGAGTATATCGATCTGTGGGATGCGATTCCTGATTCGGAGTATACGAACAGCGCCATCCACCTGACGCCGGAGGGAGAGGCGGAAATGGCGGGGTTGATCGCTGTCGCACTCGGTTGGGATGAATTATCCCAATAGCTGCCGAAAAGGTGGGACACAATGGCAAAAGGTAAAGACGATACCGAAGATCTCTGGGCCAAAGAACACAGGGATACCCGGACAACAGACGAACTCATCAAGTTAGCGTTTGAGGAGTGGAAACTCGACGATGAAGATTATCGGCGTATCTGGCCCAATGCTATTGCGATTCTTCACTTTCGCGGGAACCGGGAGGTATTCGAAGCAGCCAGAGCGCTCTGTAAAAGTTCAGTTGATGATGAGCGGGCTGTGGGTGCTGCTATACTTGGACAGTTGGGGGTGCCGGAAAGAACATTCCCGGACGAATGTCGGGAAATCCTGCTTGGATTACTGGAATCTGAGAAAAGCCCTGATGTGTTGGAAGCAGCGTTAATAGCCCTGGGCCATTTTCACAATGAAAAAACGGTCAAACGTGTGGTGAAATTCAAAAATCACCCCGATGCAATAGTACGGTATGGACTTACTTTCGCCTTGCTTGGATTTGAAGACGATCTTGCCATCGCTACATTGATAGAACTCTCTGAGGATGAAGATGAGGATGTCCGCGATTGGGCAACCTTTGGAATCGGGTCAATGATAGAGCGCGATACACCAGAAATCCGCGAAGTCCTGTTCCGCCGCCTGAACGATCCCCATGAAGACGTACAGTTCGAAGCAATGGCAGGGTTGGCTATCAGGAAAGACCGGCGTGTTCTGGATCGAATAGTTGACGAAATCAGCGAATGGAAGGACATTTCCGCCCTCTGTGAGGGTCTGCAAGCCATGAAAGATGACTACAAGGGAGACCCTAAAAAGCTTGCTGCGGCGTTAGCTCTTTGTTGTGAAGAGGATGAAAATGATGCCGATGACTGCCTCTGAATTGTTCTCATCATCCTGGGGGCACTCGATTATCACTACGCTAAAATGACCTGCTTCCAGATCGCATCGATCATCTGGAGCGTGACTAGGTTGCGGATGGTGTAGCCGTATTGCAGATTCCCCGGCGAAAAGTTGACAGCATTATTATCCGGCGGAACCGAAGGATGGACATCGTCTTCGCTCAGACCCCGGTCGGGGGCCGCCTCCATCAGAGTCCAGTAATCGATTAAGGGAATATTGTAGCTGCGGGCGAGGCGGACGATCACCTCATTATAGGCCGGAACGTCATGATACATGTTCCAGGGGAGGGTGGTCAGCACCGGGATGACTCCCATATCAATGGAAATATCGATCACACGCCGCAGGTTTTCTTCGTAGCGCCCGGAGGTGACGTTTTCGTCGGCATCGTTGGTGCCGATCATGATGATGGCGATGGAGGGCTTGATTCGCTTGTATTCGCATTCAACCGGCGTTGCCCCGGCACAGATCGGATCGGCTTTGGCCGGGTCTAATAGATCGTTGCTCGTCCACCCACCTTGCGAGGCCAGTGATGAGCGGCTGAACGAGGTGCCGCCATCCGGCGTATCAACGCGGAAGTTATTGATAACATCCTGGAGATAGCTGTAGTCGTGTAAATCCTCGATGCTGTCCCCGATCTGATAAAGGAAGGGCCAGGAAGACGTAATACTGTCCCCCACTTTGGCAAACACGTTAGCCTTATTCCCCTTCTGCTGGCCGGATAGATAAATCTGGCGGGCCCGGTTGGTGATCCCTGAGACTGCCGCCGCCGGGGGGGAATAGGATGGCGGGGATTTGGTCGGTGTTGGCTGCGTCGTGGTCGATGAACCGGGTTCCGGTGTTGGCTGTGGGACGACAACCTTGACAAACAATCGGGCACCGAACAGCGTACCGTCGAGAGATTGCATACTCCAGATGCCGGTATAAGCCCCGGCAGTGGCAGGAGCCGTCATGGGTACCGAGACATCGACGGTCGCCCCCGGTGCGGTGGGCGCTACCTCAACCGACCGGCTATCCGTCATGGCATCGCCCATGATGAAGGTAAACTGAAATCCGCTTTCCCACGGGCAGGTTCCGGTATTTCGGAGTCGCCAGGTTTTCACAAAGCCCTGTTCAGCCGCGACGCTGGTATCATCGGGGATGGTCACATCGGCATCATAGGCAGCATTCAGGACACAGTTATCCGATGCGACAGGCGTGGCTGGCCCTGAATTAGCATTATTGGAAGGACGCTCTGCCCCAGGCACAATGATCCGCACCCAGAGCTGCCTGCCCAGCATCATGCCATCTCTGCTTTGCAACTGCCACAGACTCGCATAGGTTCCGGGTTCAAGGGGCGCAATCATCTCTAGAGAAAACTTGGCACTTCCGCCGATAGGAATGTCAGGCACAGAAAGGTTGGAGGGAGCCTGCATGATCGCGCCGCCGAGATATACCAACCGGATATCCGGCCCCCAGTCACAACTGCTGGTATTTTGAACCTGCCACGTTTTGATAAAAGCCTGGCCCGGAGCTAACTCCATATCAAGCGGGATCGTGACATCGGTGATCAGCGCGGCATCACAACCGGGCGTTGTGGTGGGCTGCGCCCCCGAAGAATCGCCGACAGAAACCGGCGATGGGAGCGGCGGGAAAGTGGCGGTTAAATAGGTATCAGGCGGTAGTTCGGGGGGGGCCGGTTTACAGGCACCCAACACAAACAGGGGTATAACCCCAAACAACAGCCTTACGATTTTCTTCATGAATAGTCCTGGTAACCCCGATGTAATGCTGTGATGTGCAGCCGGTCTTCTACTCAACGGCATCAATGATAGCGTGTAAAATTTCCAGGGCTTCCAGGTTGCGACGGGTCATCCCGGCATCCATATGATCATCTTCATAGATGAAATAGGCCACTTTACCATCATCCGGCTTTGTCGTGTGGTAGGTATTGTCTGGATCGATCCCCCGATCAGGCAGCGTTTCGGTCGTCAGGTAGAGGTCCCACAGGGGAACATTGTATTCGTTTGCGACGGCGCGAATGGTGGCATTCATCTCATCGGTCGATGGGTGTATTGGCCCCCAATAAGGCGATGTAGACAGAACCGGGATCACACCCCGTTGAAGGGAATACTCGACGATATCCCGCAAAGCATCATGATACATGCTGCCCAGACTGACGTGTTGTTGCATGGTTCGCGCCAGGATCAGGGCCACCATCGGCTTATGGACGCGGTATTCACACTGCAATACCCCCTCGCCTGGACACTCATCTGGATCAGCCCACACCGGGTCAAGCATCGCTTCAGCGGGGAAGCCATCATGGACGGCATAGCCGAAATGCCCAAACGATCCGGTAAACCGGTCAACCACCCCCTGTAGATAACCATACTGACCGAGAAGGTAGACACCCTCATCAATGTCGTACAGAAATTCATAGGCGGCAGTTTCACTATCGCCAACCTTGGTGAACGAGTTAGGGTTGAGGCCATGACTCCGGCCCCGCAGGTAAATACTGCGCAGATGCGGCCCGATATTCGAGAAGTGGCCGGTATAACCGGGCAGTTCATCCTGATTGGGTATAGCCGTCGGTTCAGATTCATCTGAATCGGTCGGTTCGGGTTCCGGGGGGGGAGTCGAAGTTGGAACGGGCGTGGGGGTAGATGGATGGGTTGAGCCACCCTCAACGACCTCGTCTGAGACAGGAAGCGACGAGAAGTCCCCTTCCAGCTCACAAAGCCAGACAGCTACCCAACCGCGCTGGCTGCCATCGTCAAATAACCCCCATGAGTTATCGGCACTGCGTGCTTCCAGGGTAACCGTAAACCCGTTGAATGCAATACCGGTCGTCTCGTAGTCAAGGCTCGGCCCTGAGCGGACATTAAGATTAGCGATTGGCGTGGCGGTTACGATATTCGCCGAGGGTTCCGAATTGTTCTGTTGAGCAAACCCTGTTTCGCTTATGGTTAGAGTGGTGATCGCCAAAAAAGGTAATAACAATAAAGAGAAGAAAATTTTCCGGCGTTTCATAGAATTCCTGGCGCGGAAACTCCCTGTATTGTTTGTGGCATCTTGACGGGGGAGTGTGAGTGCGCCGCCTCCTTTAATAATACTGGGGAGTTCAGTATAACTCAGTTAACTGACTGGGCAGAGTATAGCATAGCTCAAAATTGATGACCAGCCTGCGTATTCATTCAGCTGACCTGTTCATCGAGCACTTCCTGGATACCTACAGCAAACGCTTCCCGTCGGCGGTGTCCTTCTTCACCGATGATCTCGAAGCCTGTCTGGCGTTCTTGAAG
>JBNKDD010000073.1:0-21179 GCA_050288085.1 Anaerolineae bacterium | reverse complement strand
CCCCCGCTAATTCAGGCGGCGCGATCTATAATCACTCCGGCACTCTAACCATTGACAATTCTACGGTGAGCGGCAACTCGGCCTCCCCACTTGGCGGCGGCATTGTGAACTCCGGTACGTTGTATGTGCAGAATAACAGCCATATTGACTCAAATACTGCCCGCGGGGGATGCGGTATTTATCTTGGCAGTGGTACAGCCACAATTGATAACAGCACCGTCAACAATAATCAGGGTGGCGGGGTCGGTCAGGGCGGCGGCATTTTGTTTGGTGGTGGCACCATGGCAATTCAAAATAGCACCGTCATTTCCGGTAATTTTGGTGTGGGCAGTGGCGGCGGGATATGGATGGGAAGTCCGCTCAATGGAACGATCACTGATTCAACCATATCCAATAACTCATCTACTACCCTGCCAGGGAACAATGTTTATAAAATGTCCACCGGCAATCTCCTTTTCAGCAACACAAATGTTGGTCCTCCTGGTAGCGGCGGTACCGACTGCAATGCGTTTCAGATCGACCTTGGAGGGAATACCGATTCGGATGGCACCTGTTTTGGTACTCGTGAGATCGACGTGCAGCGCCCGGCGGGAACTTCGATCCCGGATGGCGGCACAGACGATATCGGGCTGCAAGCGGTTGGCCCGGTGACCCTGAACTATACGATCACAAACACGGGCACAGATTACCTGTACATTCCGGTAGGCGGCGTGACTGCCTCCAATTTCACCAACGTCAGCGGCTTTACGGCCAACATGTTTATCTCGATCCCCATCCCCCCTGGATCGACGTGGACCTTGCAAATCCAGTTTAACATCGATGCACCGGGGCCGTTCAGCTTCGATCTGGATATTGTCAACAATGACACGGATGAAAACCCCTACGATATCCTTGTAACAGGTACCACGCCGATCACCCTGGCAGCAGCAGCAGCCTGCAATGGCAATAACCTGGATGTAAACATCACTGCCGGGAATGCCCCGTTCGATGTCACCGGGGGCGGCCCCAACCTACCCCAAAACGGTGTAGGCACAGGGATCACCACGCTGACTGGCCCCGGCAATTGGACAGGAGTGATTGTCACCGAGACAACAGGCGACCTGCAATCGATCAACCTGGGTGATTTCACCTGCCCGGCGGCGGTTCAGGCACTAGCCGCCACCGCTGCCTGCAATGGCCCCGACCTGAACGTGACGATCACGGCGGGCGATCCCAATTTCAACATCAGCGCCAACGACCCGGCAGCCATCACGCAAAACCAGAACAATGTCACCGTGGGAACCTACACCCTGACTTCAACCGGCGGCTACGGCACCTGGTCAGGCATCACGGTAACCGAGCTGGGCGGGGATACCGAAACGGTCAATTTGCCGGATGTGACCTGCAATCCACCAGCACCGGGCGGTGGCGGCGGTGGTGGAGCGGGGCAGAGTCAGGCTCCTGCCTGCGTCCTTACAATTGATATCGAAGCCGACCGGGAAGTCGTCTCCTGGGGAGATGCGGTGATGTGGACAGTGAAGATCACCAATCCTGGCCCGGTCGCCTGTCATGGGGTTCGTACCTATGGCACTATGCGCGGGCCGATCAGCATCACAGCGGTCAAACCATCACGCGGCGCGCTAACCTGGGATGGCGGGCAGGAATTCCTGGTAGAGTTGGGAACGATGTCGGTCAGCGATGTTGCAACAATCATTATTGAAAGCCTGGTGGATGGCGGGGCCGGGTTCACCCTACCGGATGGAGCAGCGGGGCAATCAGCAGGGCAGCAAATCTGCCTGACCGGCTACATCACCGATCCGGTCAATGATACCGACTGCGTGACCCTCTTCCCCGATTCGCTGCCCCCGACCGGTGGTGAGCCGATGAAGCAAATCATACCCTGGGGATGGATAGGGGCAGCCGCGATTCTGATCGCCGGGCTGGGCGGTTACGCGGTCAGGCGGCGGACAGCCTGATACCAGACACCAATCACGAGAGGGCGGGAGATCGCCCTTTCTTTATTTCTGACGGGTGCACGAACAAGTTGTTAAGCGGCTGTGGCAAAATGGGTACGTCGAGCCGCCAATAAATCCCACTGACCAGACAAGTAAGCGGCCCGGGCTTTAGAAACTTTACGGGCCGCCTCCAGATTCCAAATAGCCCCAGACACCTTCATCCGTTGCGCCGCAATCTGCTTAACGGCACTCTCAATGGTGCCAGAGCCAATGTGATAGCCATTGGCGCGATAAGTCGGATAGTCCATGCGGCGGCGATTGTTGGTATAGTAGGTGACCGCTTTTTGAGCCGGGTTCTCTTCAAGTCCAGGCTGGATGTGCTCGGCACAAGCCTCAATGACTGCATCAAGGTCACCCGCCCACAATCGGCCAGTGACCGTATCTAGCCAGCGTTCACGTTTAGACTTGTCTTTGAAGGCCAGTTGAGCGACCGGATGAAGATACTGACAGGCATGATACCAATCAACAATCTGAATCGCATCAGGGAAATGTTCATCCACAATATCCCAGATCCAGCGGGCGCCATCCCCCAGAATGATCAGTTCATGAGCCAGGTGGGCCCGCCGCTGAACGGCACTGGCCCAGACCAGGGGGGCAAATTGTTCAGCCTCAATAATGTCACAGTAGTAGCTGATATTATCTGCGCGAATTGACCATTTATCCCCTCGCTTTTCAGGCGGCTGTGTTTTGGTCGTGAACCAGGCTCCGACTTTGAGCTCCCGCCAGCTATTTTCTTGCTCCTGTTGCCCGCGAACATGCACCCGCCCGCCATCTATCGCACCATACATCCGCCGTGGCCTTTTCGCTTCCCGCTTCAATTTGAGCAAGTTATCCAGGTCATTGGCTGCCTGGTGCCAGTTTTCTTCCTGCCGGATTTGTTCTTCTCCATACGCTTGAGCGGCTTTATCTACACTCTGGTCGCTCAACGGCTGTAAAGTCAGTTCTTCAAACAACCGGCTGCCTTGCTCAAATGGACGTTCTACGCCGACCATCCCTGCCAGCCGTTCTAATTCGGCACTCATCCCGTTTGGCCGTAAGCCCAGCTTCTCATCTAATGGGCACACCCCCTGTTGGCAGTCCGGGCAATAGCCATAATCCCGTTCATAGTGGATTTGTCCAAACAGGCTTCTGAGTGTCGCCTTTCGACGCTGTTTGGCGAGGCTTTTCCCGCAGCTACACTTCAGCTCTTCCCTTGCTGTTTTGTTTTCCTCCCAGATCAGCCAGACTTCCAACAGCAGCCTACCTATGACCCTCATCAGTTTTCGAATCTGGCCTTCCATCTCACTCAGGCTTTTCGGTTCATTGACCTGCTTTTGCAGCCCTTCTATTATTTCTGTGATATCTTTCATCCTTGAAGCCTCCCTTTTTTGCTTTTCCTGCTGCTATCCTACCGGATAGCTTGGGAGGCTTCATCTTTTACAACTTGTTCGTGCACCCTGTCAGACCATTAACCTGGAAAACTGGTCGGAAAACGTTTACAATTCCCTGCCTGATTAACCCCACCCACATGGTAGGAGGAGCCATGTTCCAGGAGTATCGCCGGGAGAATTACCTGATCAGCACCGATCCATCTCGCCTGCAAATCGATGTGATTCATGATTTCTTTGTTCATTACTCCTACTGGGCACAGGAGCGCACCCGTGAACAAACCGAGCTGGCCATTAAGCAGTCGATATGTTTTGGCCTTTATGAAAATGACCAATTGATCGGGTTTGCTCGCGTGGTTACCGATTACGTGGTGATCGCTTATCTTGCCGATGTGTTTATTCTGGAGGACTACCGGGGTAGGGGGTTGGGGAAGTGGTTGGTGAGTTGTGTGATGGCTCACCCTGACCTGCAAAATTTGAAAGGTTGGTATTTGAATACACGGGATGCTCATAACCTGTACAGCCAATTTGGCTGGATACCCATAGATAACCCAGAAAAGCTGATGGTCTATAGAAAGAAATGATAAGAACACTCGAAGAACTCTCACTCAGTGCCTGGCCTTCGTTGCAAGTGATTTACTACGATGGCTGGGTGATACGCTTTGCCAATGGACATACACGGCGGGCTAACTCGGTCAGCCCGATCTACCCACCGACAGTCGATGTAGTGGAGAAGATTGCCTATTGTGAGCAGGCTTACCGCCAGCGTGGGCAAAGGGTTGTCTTCAAAATAAGCGGGGCTGAACAGCCATCAGAACTTGATCAGCTGTTAGAGGAACGCGGCTATGAGGCTGATGCCCATACCAGTGTCCAGACCGTCGATCTATCAGATTTAGAGCAGCCTGCGGCGGATGCTATCACGGTGGAAACAAGCCTATCCGATTCCTGGGTGGAGAATTACTGCTGTCTGAATAATACTGCTGCTGATCGTATACCAATAGTGACCCAGATCATACAGAACATTATCCCTGTCTGCGGCTTTGCTACTTTGCGACATGGCGAGGAGATTGCTTCACTAGGATTAGCTGTGGTTGAGCGAGGATATGTCGGTTTATATGGTATCGTCACCCAGCCGCATTTACGCAATCAGGGACTCGGTAAACAGATCATGCTGCATCTTATGAATTGGGGACGGTCACAGGGCGCAGAGCGAGCCTATCTACAGGTAATGCTAAACAATCCGCCTGCCTTGCACCTGTACGAGCAACTGGGTTTCCAGGAAGAATATACTTACTGGTATCGTGTGAAGGATTAAGCCAAGCCCAACCAGGGCGCAACTGCCGCACCGATCTGAAACAGTCCGAATGCCAATAACGCAATCACCGAGATGCCGGTCAGAATCCGGGTGACTTTTGAGCCAAGCTGTTGAGCTGTGCCGAACAGCATGATCAACCCCATCGATCCGGTGACCATGGTGCAGTAAAACCCGATAAGAAATGCGGCTCCAATGCTGGGTGATTGACGCCAGCCGTTTAATAAAATCGGGACACCGACGGCTCCCCAGAAGATGTAGGGGTTTGGATTGAGCAGATTCATCAGTCCGGCCTGGAGCAAACTTTGCTGCCCGGATTCCTCCTCAGTGGGCTGGTCGAAGTTCGCTTCGCGGAAGGTCAGGTATGCACCTCGCGCCAGGTAAAGGATGAACAGGCCACCTACCAGCCTCACACCTTGCAAGAACCAGTCCGGTGTCTGGGTGAGTACCAACATCATCAACACGATGATCGGGGTGTCGCTGATCAAAGGTGCAAATGCGGCAAGCAGAGTTTTGCGCCAGCCGTTCTTCATGGTTTGCGATAACAGGTAAGCTTGAAAGGGGCCAGGTTGAGCAGCAGCGGGGAAGCCAATTGCAATCCCTTGCAGAAAGAAACCGATCAAGTTTTTCTCCTCTCCGTGTCGGCTGTGGAGTATACCAGATCGTTGCATATTTGGGATGGCTGTTATCACCATTTTGAGCCTATTATTTGGGGGTGGTATAGTTTTTATATACCGGTATACTGGGAGTGTACTTGTCCTTTAATTCACATCGCCCCTTTTGAATTGTTGGAGAAAAATGATGTCAAATGAAATTGATACGGTGCCACCGGCGTTTGATCCTCCTCCCCAGCCTGCCAAACCTCGCTCCAAAGGCAGCAGAACTGCGCTGTGGGTCATCCTGATTATCCTCGGTGCGTTGGTTGCTCCGGTGGTTGGTTGTGGTGCATTTGGGTTAGCCATTGCGTTGGCATCGTCGCCGTCTACCGCGACGACCGGCGTTGGCCCGGCTGTCGGCGTGATTTATGTCGAGGGGGTGATCTTTTCGGGTGAAAGCTCCGTAGACGTATTTGGTTCATCCGGTGCTGGTTCATCAACGATTATCGATCTGATCAAGCGAGCCGATGAAGATAACGAAGTAAAGGCCATTGTCCTGCGGGTGGATAGTCCCGGCGGCGGGGTTGTTGCTTCGGATGAGATTTACCATGCATTAACGCAGGTGAGCAAACCAATCGTCGTCAGTATGGGATCAACGGCAGCTTCAGGTGGATATTATATTTCGGCTCCGGCAGATTATATCTATGCCAACCCTCACACCCTTACCGGCAGTATTGGTGTGATCAGCCAGTTTGTGACCGCCGAAGAACTGCTTGATGAAGTCGGGGTTGAAGTGGTGGTGATCACGTCCGGTGAGGTCAAAGATTTTGGCAGCTATCACCGTGATATGACCGAAGAGGAGCGTGCTTATTGGCAGGCGCTCATTGATGAAACCTACGATGGTTTCGTTCAGATAGTGGCTGATGGTCGGGGAATGTCGGTTGAACAGGTTCGACAACTGGCCGATGGCCGCGTCTATACCGGCCTGCAGGCGGTAGAACTCGGTCTGATCGATGAGGTGGGATACTTTGAAGATGCCATCAATAAAGCGGCGGAGTTAGGCGGAATCTCTGGCGAGCCGCGTGTGGTTGAATTCTTCCCAGAATCAGGTTTCTGGGATTCGCTGTATGGTGTTCAGGCGGCTCAGAATACATCGCTTCCTCTTGAGCTGTTGCGTGAACTTATGACTCCGAGCTTAGAAGCTCGATATGTGGGGCCATAGTAGAATGAACAGGGCGACCATAAAAGACATGGTCGCCCTTTCAGAATCAGGTTTCTATTCACTCGATGAGTCTGGATTGTCGGGTGGAGATACCTTCTGTTGTGTTCTGGTTTTATCCTTGTTGCGCTCGACAAACAGGGCTTCAACGTACCGCAGCATCCGCCGGAAGAATGACCGCGCAATCGCAAAGATGTACCAAACCTCGCGGAAAGCTTCACGCATGTAAGAGCCTGGAGTTGGTTCAACCTGCCAGTGGATGACCGCTGCGCCCCAGGTCAACCCACCGCCAAACCCGACCAGCACAAGCTTGTCATTGGGTTTGATTTTGCCCTCTCTCACGGCTTCATCTAAGGCCAGGGGAATGGATGCCGCCGATGTGTTGCCGTATTTTTCGATGTTTATGGCAAACTTTTCCATCGGCAGTTTCAAGCCCCGCGCCGCTGATTGAATGATCCGCAGATTGGCCTGGTGGGGAATCACCATGTCGATGTCGCCCAGTGTCATCCCGGATTCGGCAACTACTTCTTGTGTAGCCGAAACCATCACCCGCGATGCAAACCGGAAAACTTCCCGACCGTTCATATAGGTGCTGGTCTGCGAACCGTTATTTCCGTTCCATGTCTCGCGCACGCCGGAATTAGCGTAGAGTACCTTGCCACCTGAACCGTCGGAATGCATGACGACTTCGCCCACACCACCGGGGATGTCGCGGGCTTGCAACACGAATGCGCCCGCTCCATCGCCAAACAGGATGCATGTGCCGCGATCTTGCCAGTCTACGATACGGCTCAATACTTCTGTCCCGATGACCAGGGCCGTCTTGATGGTCCCGATCTTGATCTGGGCACTTGCCAGCCCCAGCGCGTAGATAAATCCGCTGCACGCTGCCTGGATATCGAATGCCCCGGCTTTTGTCGCGCCAAGTTTGTCCTGGATAATGCAGGCCGTTGCCGGAAAGATGAACTTCGATGACGAAGTGGCAACAATCACCATATCGATGTCGGCGGGTAGGATGTCTGCATGGTTCAAGGCTTTACGGGCTGCCTTGACGCCCAGTGTGACAACATTCTCCTTTTCTCCGGCCACCCGTCGCTCTGCAATACCGGTGCGTTCGCGTATCCACTTATCTGATGTGTCTACCAACTGCTCAATATCGTGGTTGGTCATGACTTGTTCAGGGACTTCGACTCCCCAGCCAACCACATGGGCATACACGCCGTTTCCTCTAACTGGTCTGGTTGCCATTATCATATCGTCCTATCACCAGACAGGCATTGTGCCCACCGAAACCGAAAGAATTCGACAGTGCCGCGCGGACACTGTCAAGTTGGCGTGCCTGGTTGGGGACGTAGTCCAGATCGCATTCGGGATCGGGGGTGTGATGGTTGATGGTTGGTGGCAAAGTGCCAGTTTCAACCACTTTTGTGCAGAACAGGGCCTCAATCGCTCCGGCTGCACCCAACAGATGTCCGGTCATGCTCTTTGTGGAACTGACAGGAACTTGGTAGGCATGCTCACCAAAGACAGCTTTGATTGCTTTTGTCTCGGATACATCGTTGAGTTGGGTGGAAGTGCCGTGAGCATTGATATAGTCAATATCTTGAGGAGTTAATCCGGCATTGGCTAAGGCAGCTTTCATCGCCTGTATTGCGCCCAGACCGTTTTCATCCGGGGCGGTGATGTGATAGGCGTCAGCCGATGTGCCGTAGCCTAAGACTTCCCCATAGATGCGAGCGCCCCTGGCAAGGGCATGTTCTTCGCTCTCTAGCACCAGAACTGCTGACCCTTCACCGATTACAAATCCATCCCGGTCGGTGTCAAAAGGTCGGCATGCGGCTTGCGGATCGTCGTTTCGGCGGGAGATGGCCCCCATGTTATTAAAACCGGCTACGGTTAACCGGTTGATCCCGGCTTCGCCGCCACCAGAAAGCATCACGTCGGCAGCTCCCCGCCGGATCATCTCCGCCGATTCTCCGATGGCATTATTCCCGGATGCGCAGGCGGTAGCGATACTCATATTTGGCCCGCGCAGCCCCATTGCAATTGCGATCTTGGCCGGTGAGGTGTCGGGCAGCATCATCGGAACCATATGAGGGCTGACTCCCTTGCTTCCGATTTCAAACATTTTTTCGGCGGAATCGAGCATCGCCCCAATGCCACCAATGCCGCTTCCCATCACGACCCCAATCCGTGATAAGTCTTCCTGTTCGAGATTCAATCCACTGTCTTCAACCGCCTGTTGAGCCGCCGTCAGTGAAAACTGAGAGAAGCGATCCATTCGGCGGGCTTCACGCGCCCCGAACAGCGCTTCGGCGTCAAATTCTTTTACTTCAGCCGCAAACTGTGTCTTGAGATCAGAGGGGTCGAATAGGGTAATTGGCCCTATCCCTGATTTTCCTGCCAGTACAGCTTCCCAGGTGGTATTAACATCGTGCCCAACCGGACTGATAACGCCAAGCCCGGTGAACACTACTCGTCGTCTTGTCATGATTTAATCTTCCTTCCGCTTTTTATGCTTCCTCACATCGTATAACCCGATTGTCCATTAAAGATACGTTCTTGGTGAGTTTTTCTTTTGTGGCATCGGCGCTATAATCTGCCCACCTCTAACACTACTCACCGGATAATTATTTGCCATGATTCTAATTACAGGTGCGGCGGGGTTTGTAGGCCGTCGATTAGTCCATCGATTGGCTGGCGACGCCAAATTACAGGTGCGTGTGCTGCTCCGCCCTGGTGGGGATACTTCGAGACTACCACGCTCTGTCCCCCTTCATACTATGATCGGTGACATCACCGATCCAGATTCTCTGGTGGCGGCCCTCAATGGGATACATACCGTCTATCACCTGATCGGAACCGATATGCGTGGCCGCCATGCCCGGTTGGATGATGTCGATGTGGCGTCTGCCAGGGCATTGGTCGAGGCTGCGCGGGCTGCGCGGGTAGGTCGCATCATCATCGTAAGCCGTATCGGGGCTGACCGGGCTTCAGCTTTCCCTATGCTGAAAGCTAAGGGCGAGATCGAGGAGATCATCAAGCAGAGCGGCCTGGCTTATACCATCTTCCGGTCAAGTGTGTTGTTTGGCCGGGGGGATCATTTTAGTGAACATATCGCCATGCTGAACCGTGCATTCCCGCTGTATTTTGTACCCGGCGATGGCGCGACTATGTTTCAACCGCTGTGGGTGGAAGATCTGGTAAGCTGCCTGGCGATGGCGCTTGAAAACCTCGACTTAATCGACGCGACTTTACAGGTTGGTGGGCCGGAACTGCTCAGTTATCGCCGCATTGTTATGCGGGTTATGCATGCTTGTGGCAGTAAACACCCCATTGTAAGCCTGCCCTTGTTGATCCATCAGGCCGGTTCCTGGTTTATGGATGGATTATTTGCACGCTGGCCGATCAACCAGCAGTGGATCGAAATGTTGGCGGCAGGCCAGACGGCTGAGTTGGGGAACATCGAGCGTAACTTTAACTTTCGGCCCTCGTCATTTGATATTGGTCTGATCGACCGTTACATGCAGGATCGTCACTATTCACTTGAACTACTGCGTTATATGTTTACCGCCAGGTGGTGACGACGCCTGTTTGCTTCCCGATTCGTCGGGCCCGTGCTATACTCCTGCTTGCGGAGAGGAAGAGATATGCTAACTGAAAAACAACTTGCCTTCATCGGTAGTGGAGTCATGGCAGAAGCCATGATCAAGGGATTACTTCGACAGGAACTCCTTACTCCTGAGTGCCTTATTGCGGCTGATCCGTTAATGGAGCGCTTAGAGGGCCTCAAGGAACGCTACAACATCAATATCACCACCAATAACTCAGAGGCTGTTCAAGACCGGGATGTAGTGATCCTGTCGGTCAAGCCACAGGTCATGAAGCATGTCCTGCCGGAGCTTCGCGGCCATATTCGTACCCGTGGGTTGGTGCTCTCAATTGCTGCTGGTGTTCCGATTAAGAACATCTCCGACGGCCTGGCTCATGCAGCGGTTGTACGGGCGATGCCGAATACCCCCGGCCAGATCGGAATGGGGATTACGGTCTGGACGGCTACCGGTCAGATCACGGATGAGCAGTTGGAAGATGCCCAACAAATCCTTGGGGCGATGGGCGAAACGGTGCATGTCGAAGATGAAAGCTATCTCGATATGGCAACCGCGTTAAGTGGAACCGGCCCGGCCTACGTGCTGCTCTTTATGGAAGCCATGATTGATGCCGGTGTGCACATGGGCTTTTCCCGGCGGGTAGCGGAGAAGCTGGTTCTACAGACGATGCAGGGCACGATAGAGTATGCCCGTCAATCTCCTCGACACCCCGCTACACTGCGGAATGAGGTAACCTCACCCGGTGGGACCAGCGCCGAGGCAATCTATCACCTCGAAAAAGGTGGCTTGCGCACGGTGCTCTCGCGGGCGGTCTGGGCGGCTTATCGACGTTCTGTAGCGCTGGGATCGAATAACTCTGGCGGACGGTTATCCGGGCGCTCACCGGATGATGAATAATTCAGTTGGGTCAGACAAAAGATTTTTGATCAAATGGCTCAACTGGATAGGAAATAGCAAGGCTATTTCCACTTAGCAGCTTCTCCAATTGACGTTCAGCGAGTTCAATACGCTCCTATAGGAGAGTTATCCATGCACTTAAAACGAATCCCTCGAGCCCCAATATTTGGTCTGGCCGCGGCTTTGTTGACATTTGTAACCCTGAATATGGTGAACCCGGGTGTTGTGGTTGCCCAGGATGAAGAGGAACCGACCCCAACCCCCATATCGACGGCTACAGCTACCGCCATACCTGATCTCCAGGTTCAGGCTTCCGTTGACTTTGCTGAGGAAGGTGACCTGAATGGCGATGGAAACGTTAATCCGGGTGACACGCTTGTCTATTCCATTAGCCTGCTGAACGCTGGCGAAGCCACCGGCCCGGTAACCCTGACCGCTCAATATGATGCTTCATTTGTCAGTGGTGTCGCGAATATCTCCGGGGGCGGTTTAGGAGGCGAAGGTGAAGTTGTATGGATCTTCAACCAGCTTGATGCCGGGCAGGAGGAGACTCTGACCTTTGATGCCACCATGCGCGGGCGGTTTCCGGCAGGGCGGACACAGGTGACGGCTGCTATTGTCGTAAAGGCCGGTACAGTTGAATTGGCCCGGACGACGGCCCCAGCGGTTGAAGTCCTTGGCCCTAATCTGCGGTTAGTAGATGAAACCTTTGAACTGATCACTGACGCCAACGAAAACGGACGGATTGATCCGGGTGATGCGGTGCGCTTTGCGATCACCTACCAGAATACCGGCGGTGGCCCATCGCAGGATGCCTCTATTATTGTTAACTATCCAGAGGATTTGACTCAGGCAATTATCAGTACTTCAGAAGAGGCTGAAGATATTGAGGGTCAACTGATCTGGCAAATTGGTTCGGTCCCAGCTGGGGGAGAGCCTCAGACACTGGCCCTCACGGTTGTGTTTAAAGAGGAATTCCCACCTGGTGTTACCACTTATGACCTGCCAACGACCTTACGTACGGCAACCTCCACCCTTGATGAGCGCAAACTCAGCGTGCCGGTATCGGGGCCAAACGTATCGATCCAACCGGTGGCTAAACTGATTGCAGATGCAGATGGTGATGGGTTAGCCGATACCGGCGACATTGTCGAATTTACCTTCCAATACGAAAATGTTGGTACAGAAGCAGCTCGAAATGTTGTACTGGTTGTTGAATTTGAAAAGGGCGGGTTAGAAGTCGCTTCGGTTCCGCAAGACGGTGTTCTGGATGCGGAGGCCGGGACGATTACCTGGACGCTTCCCTCGCTGGAAGCTGGAGCCGGGAATTTCTTTAAGTTCCAGGCAACAGTTGGAGCGTTGGCTCCTGGCCTTGAAAATGTTGGTGTGTTAGCGACGCTTTCAACCGAAAAGACTGGGACGACCGCGCGAGAGATCAGTGTTGCAGTTGATGCACCGATGCCCACTCCTGACTTTGAGCTGACACCGACCGCCTCGCTGATCACGGAATCGCGACCTCCCCAGGGTGCGGGTATCCTAAGTGGAGCGGTGGTATCTGTCCTGATCGGCATATTCCTGGTATTTGGGTTACTGTCTCTGGTCTATGTCTCGTCCCGCGTCCTGCCGGGATCGCAGTCTGAACGCGAAAACCTTGACGAAGATGGGCGAACGGCGCACAATCGCCTTGTTCGCGAGATTGTTGAGGGTGTGGTTCTGATCGCGATCTTGTTCAGTGTCATGCTATTGGGATTACAGAATGCCCTGGACCAGGACTCGGTAAACTCGATTATTGCCGGTATTGTCGGGTATGTTGCTGGACGCGTTGCCAGTTCTCGTTGATAAGATTTTGCAAGTTTGAGCATAGTGGCTGGGTCTACAAAATAAATAAATGGAAACAGATGATCTTAGCCTGGGGCGGATTGTCTGTTTCTTCTTCATTGCTGAAATCGTGAAAACTGGGCAAGCTGAATCGATTTCGATAGAATTTGTATATCAATAATCTTGATAATTATCAGGAGGGTATTACCTGCCTTCCAATAATTGATCTGCTCTCAGCAGACCCGTGCCCAAAAATCCCGTAAAAAACTACTACGTCGGGGTTTTGGAGTTTGTCTTTCACTCACGAATTGGGAGACCAGATGACTACAAATATCTCCAAGGACTTAGCCGAACAACTTAAGTCACAGATCGAACTTTTTAAACCGACAACATCCATTACCAGTATTGGGAAGGTGCTCGAAGTCGGTGATGGTATTGCACGTGTCTCCGGCTTGGAGGGGGTGCGCAGCCAGGAACTGGTTGAGTTTGTAAATGGTACGCTTGGGGTGGCTTTCAACCTCGAGGAAAACGAGGTTGGTGTCACCATCATGGGGAACTATTCTGATATCCCCGAAGGCAGTATCGTTAAGGGCCTGGGCCGTGTATCCTCCGTGCCGGTCGGTGATGCCCTGGTCGGTCGCGTTGTCGATCCGCTGGGTAATCCGATCGATGGCAAAGGCCCGATTGAAGCATCCGAGTATTATGCAACCGAACGAATTGCCCCCGGCGTGATCGAGCGTCAGAACGTTTTCCGCCCGGTTCAAACCGGTATTGTGGCGGTTGACGGGATGGTCCCGATTGGGCGTGGGCAGCGTGAGTTGATCATCGGCGACCGCCAGACCGGAAAGACGGCTATCGGTCTGGATGCCATTATCAATCAGCGTGATAAGGATATTATCTCTATCTACGTTGCAATTGGGCAGAAGCGGTCGGCAGTTGCCCGTGTTGTTAACACCCTCGAAAAATACGGGGCGATGGAAAAGACCATCGTGGTCGTGGCCTCGGCTTCTGAGCCTGCGGCTTTGCAGTTTCTCGCGCCTTATGCAGGTTGTGCAATGGGCGAGTACTTTATGGAGAATGGCCGGGATGCGCTGGTTGTTTATGATGACCTGTCGAAACATGCCTGGGCATATCGCCAGGTTTCCCTGTTGATGCGCCGTCCTCCGGGACGTGAGGCTTACCCCGGTGACGTGTTTTATCTGCACTCGCGCTTGCTGGAGCGAGCTGCACAGCTATCAGAAGAACGGGGTGGGGGGAGTCTGACAGCCTTACCGATCATCGAAACCCTGCTGGGTGACATGTCAGCCTATATCCCAACCAATGTTATCTCGATTACGGATGGGCAGATTTACCTGGAATCAGACTTATTCTATGCCGGTATCCGCCCGGCCATTAATACCGGTATCTCGGTCAGCCGTGTGGGTGGTGATGCGCAGATTAAGGCTATCAGGCAGGTGGCTGGTGGCCTCCGCCTCGATATGGCCCAGTATCGTAACCTGGCAGCATTTGCCCAATTTGGCTCTGATCTTGATAAATCTACTCAAGAGCAGCTTGACCGGGGGCGTCGTCTGACCGAACTTCTCAAACAGCCACAGTATGAACCGGTTCCGGTTGTGAACCAGGTCATGGTACTCTACGCAGGAACCCGCGGCTATCTCGATCATGTGCCGATTGAACGGGTACACGAGTGGCAGTTTAGTTTCCTGCAATATGTGGGAGCCCAGCATCCGGGACTCGTCCAGAGCCTGAATGAAAAGCAGGTTCTCGATGACGAGATTGAGGCGGGCCTGAAGAAAGCCATTGATGAATTTAATGCTGGCTGGAGTTAATCATGGCATCTGCACGCGAAATTCGCTGACGGATACAGAGTGTAAAGAACATTTCCAAAGTCACAGGTGCGTTGGAGGCTGTATCGGCGTCTAAAGTGCGTAAGGCCCAGGCTCAAGTGCTGGCGACGCGTTACTATGCCGGGGCCGCCTTGCACATTCTACGCGACCTGGCGCTGCGCAGTGATGGTGCTGCTCATCCTTTGTTGACTGAACGGACACCGGTCAAGAATATCAATGTGGTGATGCTCACCAGTGACCGGGGTTTGGCCGGTCCCTATAACTCTAATGTTGTGCGTGCTGCATTGGACTTTGAAGCTGAGAAGGATGTGCCTGTCCAATATATCCCTGTTGGGCGCAAGGGGCGTGATATTCTATGGCGTCGCGGTTCAACCATCGTGGCAGAATTCAGTGGTATCCCTGATTCACCCAGTATTCTGGATATCACCGCCATCACCCGGACAGTCGTTGATGATTTTCTCAGCGGCACGGTCGATGAGGTTTATGTCATCTTCACGGATTTCATCAACACACTCCGCCAGAAGGCAACAATCCGGCGGCTGCTGCCTCTAAAACCTACTGAAGGTGATATGACCGGCCTGCCGGAGCAGGTGCATACCGGCATGGAGGCTGTTTATACGTTTGAGCCGGATGCCCAAACTATCCTTGATGAAATCTTACCGCGTTTCACCGAACTCCAGCTTTACCAGGCGTTGTTGGAATCCCTGGCAAGCGAACATTCGGCGCGGATGGTTGCCATGCGGAATGCGACCGAAAACGCTGAGGCACTGGTTGGTGACCTGACGTTGGTTTATAACAAGGCCCGCCAACTGGCGATTACCAGTGAGATGCTGGATATTGTCGGTGGTGCGAGCGCGTTGGCACAAGCACAATCTAAAAAATAGAATCACCCGACGAGGAGATATTATGGTTGCAGAGCGAAGCAGAGGAAAAGTTGTCCAGATTTTGGGCGCAGTCGTTGACTGTGAATTTCCTCCCGGTGGAATGCCAGAACTCTTTGAGGCGGTCAATGTCCCTCGCGATGGGCAGAAAGACCTGGTGCTGGAAGTACAGACCGATCTGGGAAATCATCAGGTCCGCACAGTAGCGATGGATACCACCGATGGTTTACAGCGCGGGGTTGAAGCCATTGCGACCGGGGCCCCGATCAAGGTTCCGGTTGGCTCCCCATCCCTGGGCCGGATCTTTAATGTGTTGGGTCTCCCGATTGATGGTAAGGGTGAAGTAGATGCAAACACCTACTATCCTATCCACCGCCCGGCTCCGACTTTTGATGAGCAGTCTACCTCCACCGAGGTGTTTGAAACCGGCGTAAAGGTGATCGACCTGATTGCACCTTTTACCAAGGGTGGAAAGACCGGTATCTTCGGTGGTGCAGGGGTGGGTAAAACCGTCATCATCATGGAGTTGATCCGCTCTATTGCTTCTGAGCATGGTGGATACTCCGTCTTTGCCGGAGTAGGGGAGCGCACCCGTGAAGGGACACAGCTCTACGAGGAAATGTTGGAAAGCGGCGTGATCGATAAGACGGTGATGGTCTTTGGCCAGATGAACGAGCCGCCGGGTGTGCGTCTTCGTGTAGCGCTGACCGGGCTGGCGAACGCCGAATATTTTCGTGATGAAGGCCGTGACGTGCTGCTGTTTATTGATAACATTTTCCGCTTCTCGCTCTCCGGCTCGGAGGTGTCGGCGCTGCTGGGTCGTATGCCTTCGGCAGTAGGTTACCAGCCTACTCTGGCAACCGAGATGGGCGAATTGCAGGAGCGGATCACCAGTACACGCAAGGGATCGATTACCTCAATGCAGGCTGTCTATGTCCCGGCAGATGACTATTCTGACCCGGCCCCGGTTGCTACCTTCACCCACCTGGATGCTACCATTGCGTTGGAACGTGCTATCGCTGCTCAGGGGCTCTACCCTGCCGTCGATCCGCTTGCCAGCACCAGCCGAATCCTACAGCCGGATATTGTCGGTGAGGAGCACTATAACACAGCCCGTGAGGTGCAGCGTGTTCTACAGCGGTACCAGGACTTGCAAGACATTATCGCCATCCTCGGTATCGACGAGTTGTCTGAAGAAGACCGCCTGATCGTTGCCCGTGCACGTAAGATACAGCGGTTCCTTTCACAGCCTATGTTTGTGGCTGCTCAGTTCACCGGGCGTGAGGGACGCTATGTCTCCATCCGGGATACGGTGCGTGGTTTCCGTATGATCCTTGATGGTGATCTGGACGACATCTCAGAACAGCACTTCTACATGGCTGGTGCTATCGACGATGTTCTGAAGCGTGCTAAACAGGGTGAAGTGGCTTAATAGATAAGGATTTGACTCGATGCCATTGAAATGCCAGATCATTACCCAGGAGCGAGTCGTTTACGAGGCTGAGGTTGATACGGTCATTGCGCCGGGTATAGAAGGCGAGATGGGTATTTTGCCTCAACATGTCCCGCTTATCACCGTTTTAGATTACGGTGAGATACGAGTGCGTCAGGGCGGTGAAGAGGAACTTTTCGCCGTCGGGGGTGGCGTCTTGCAAGTATCAAATGACCGGGTTGTCATACTGGCCGATTCGGCTGAACAGGCTGAGGAAATTGATCTAGCCCGTGCGGAAGAAGCCCGCCGTCGTGCCCAGCAGTTGATGTCGGAAGGCCCGCCCCAGGACCCAGAGGCTTACGCTGCGCTTGAAGCGGCTATTCGCCGGGCTAACCTGCGCATCAAAGTAGCTCACCACAGCCGACCCAGACGCGGCACCGGCCCATCTCAGATGGGTTATGAGTAAAGAATCAATCAGGGCACATCATTCTACATGTGCCCTTTTGATTTGATCTTGAGCGGCCCTGCGATCTTAAGTTGCTGCGTTGGCAGGACGTCCAACCCGACCGTATAAGAACATTATCCCGAACAATATTCCCCAGAATATGCAGGCGAATAACGTGCCAACCATAAGCGTCCGGGGGATTGCCTGATATAAAGGTTGAGCTCCCGATATTCCTTGCTCCCACATGGCAACATCACTTGCGATAGGGATAATCACCATTAATCCCAATGATAGTGCAGACATGCTCAGTAAGCCCTTCCGCCGCCCTTCTTCTGAGCGAGCACGCAGCACCCAGATCGGCAGCAGAATCAGAAATGGTATTTGAGCAGCAGCATCTATCAGCGCGGTGAACAGCCGATCATCAAACCAGATAAAGAATCCGTAAGTTGGATCCATCAAGCCGTATGCTACCAGGGCGATCCAACCTGATACCAGCAGTACTGCGGCAGATTGATATTGCCGGGCTAGACGTGCACCGATCACAATGCTGGCAATGAATAGTGATAGGCCAAATAGACTCGTTATCGTATTAATCACCGGGTATCCAACAGGCATGCCATTAGCCTGTGTGGGTAACATCTCAGTAACGAGGTTGAAAGCTAATGGTAACAACATAGCGAAGCTAATGGAGATACCCGGAAACGTCCAGATCAGAGCGGTTTTCTTGCGTAGATTTTCAATTAAATACCCCGACAGGGCCACAATCAGTATGATGATCAAGATCCATGTCAGGAGTTTCCAGTTTGCTGAGGTAGTTGTGCCTGTGAATTGCCCTCCCACTATGAGGATGCCTGGCAGTATACCCAGGATTACTGCCCCCCATGGCTGTGGTTGGATATCATGTTTTTCCATAAGATACTTCTCCCTATTTCCTCTTGAAACGTCTTGCCAATTATAGGGTATCCATAAGGATGATCACACCACTATAACTATACGCTAACAGTTCGTTTGGGTGATGCAGCCTTCGTGCGGTAAAATCTTGCCGATTTAGGCGCTCAGGCTGCAACTGATAGCCTGAGCGTTACGTTCCTTTAAGGCGGAGGCACAATGTTGTCCAGAAAGCTTGGCATTGATCTGGGGACGGTAAACGTCACGATTTCCGAACGCGAACAGATTCTTCTGCACGAACCCGGTGTGGTTGCTATCACCATTGAGGAAGAGAAAATTGTAGCGGTCGGTCAGGAAGCGCGCGAGATGTTTGGCCGTACCCCGGAGACTATTGACGTAATGCGCCCGTTACGCGATGGGGTAATCGCTGATTATGAAGTAACCGAGGCTATGCTTCGATACTTTGTCGATAAGGTTGCTGGCAATTTCCGGTTGTTTAAGCCAATCATTATGATGACCGTTCCCTATGGTGTGACTAGCGTTGAACGCCGGGCGGTTCATGAAGCGGCTATCCAGGCTGGTGCACGTGAAGCCCGGCTTATCCCCGAACCTCTCGCTGCTGCTCTGGGAACCGGCCTTCCGATTGAAACGCCGACCGGTAACATGATCGTGAATATTGGCGGGGGAACCAGTGAGGCAGCCGTCGTCGCCATGAATGGTGTGGTTGCGGCAGCCTCTGAGCGGGTAGGGGGGGTGCGCCTTGACGAGGCGATCATCAACTATATCCGCCGGAAGTACAACCTGATTATCGGTGAGATGACCGCCGAAATTGCCAAGATCAACATTGGCGCGGCTATCGATATCGGAGAGGAACTTCGCATGGATATCCAGGGCCGTGATCAGGTTGATGGCCTGCCAAAGATGGTCACTCTCAGCACCAGTGAAATTGTTGAGGCCCTGTCTGAACCACTGGCGGTTATTGCAAGTGTCGTCAAGCGGGTGCTTGAACGCACTCCCCCTGAGCTGGCCTCAGATATCATTGACCGGGGGATGGTGCTTACCGGAGGGTCTTCTCTGCTGCGGGGAATTGACCAGTATCTCACGCGGGAAACCAACATCCCGGCGTTTCTGGCAGATGACCCGGTAGGGGCGACGGCTGTTGGAGCCAGTAGAGGGCTTGAACGCCTTGATGTCTTGCAGCGTTCTATTCCCGACCTATAAAAACAAAGAACCGGCTAATGGATGAGGCCGGTTCTTTTCCTTTTTTGCTTTACGATGGATTAGTCCAGGTAGTATGCCATACGTTGGAGATGGATCACCGGATCAATATATTGGACATGGACATGATCCGGTACGGAGATCACAATTGGGGCATAATTCAAAATCGACCTCACCCCACCTTCAACCAGGTTGTTAGCGGCTTCCTGTGCGTTGTCTGCGGGAGTTGCTATCATTGCAACTTTAACGCCATCCTGCCTGATCATTGAAACCAGCTTATCGGTGTGTTCAATGGTCAGATCGCAGACTTCCTGGCCCACTTTTTGTGGATCGCAATCAAATAGGTGTGTAATGCGGAACCCACGGTGAACAAACCCTCCATATCGAGCCAATGCTCGCCCCAGGTCCCCAACTCCAACCAGTGCCACTTGCCATTCCCGGTTGACGTTTAATATACGATGGAGTTCGGCACTCAAGGTTGCTACATTGTAGCCGGTGCCTTGCTTACCAAATTTGGCGAAATGAGACAGGTCTTTGCGAATCTGTGCCGAACTGATACCCAGTTTCTGGCCGAGTTCGTGTGATGATGTAATTGATTGCCCTTCGTTTTGGAGACGGGTCAAGGCCCGTAGATAAATGGGCAACCGCCCGATCACAATATCGGGTATGTCAGACCGCGGCATGTATTTCTCCTCTAGGATTGTGCCAGATGGGTGGGATGGTATTGTAATAAAATCATACCACATCGTTTTTATGCCAGCAAACTTGGTGTAAGAAATGCCCTGCCAACAGGTTGACAGGTATGCGTTATCTTGCTATTGTTAGTCTATTGCATTTCAACACTTTCAATAAGCATTGAAAAGAATAAACTATGGACGAAAAACTCCGGGTTGTAAGAGATAGTGTTATTAAAGGGCTGGGACAGCTCACAGATTTCTTCGGGTTTAGCCCGGTAATGGGGCACCTCTATGGGGCCTTACTGATGAGTCCGGAGCCACTCTCGCTGGACGAATTAGAAGAGATCGTGGTGAAATCCAAAGCCAGCGTTAGCATGAATATGCGGGCTCTAGAGCGCTGGGGGATGGTGCGTGAGGTCTGGGTTAAAGGTGACCGCCGTAAGTTCTACGAAGCGGAAAATGACCTCTGGAAAATCGTAACCTCGATTATCCAGAGCCGCGAAATGCGCGAGGTTGGTGTCGCTCTTGAAGTTTTATCTGATAGCACTCAGACCCTTGAAGAAACTCGCCCTCACTTGAGCGAAGCTGATCAGGAACTGGCAGAACATTACCTGGCACGGGTTGAGGATTTGCAGCAGGTCTTTCGAGTGGCCCAGTTGGTGCTTGAACTACTTGTCACACATGGTGGCCCCCCACCGATTGAGGGGATCATAACTTCTCAATCAACTACTTCTGATGAGTAGACAGATTTATCAAACGGAATTCTTGTTTAATTTGACACCGTTTGTTAAAATGCGTATAATACTTTTATAAAGTTCTAAAAGTTACAATCAATTAGCGGAGGCCCGCATAATGAATTTAGAGGACGCTGTGGCGGCTGTTGATGCCCTGATGGTTGACATGGTTGCCAGCGACGTTGAAGTATTACAAGAGGCCAGCCGTCACATTATTATGGCGGGGGGGAAACGAGTGCGGCC